>NZ_ANAS01000001.1:0-216421 GCF_000341205.1 Nocardiopsis baichengensis YIM 90130
TACCCCGACTTCCCCGAGATCAACAAGGGTGTCGCTGCGGGCGGCAGACAGTGCCCCCGGGGGCGGCCGGGGCCCGCAGAGTCCAACCACGCCGGCGGACACGACCGGGGCGCCCCGCTCATCCGTCGCCGCCCTACCCGTCCGACCGGCGGGAACCCGGCAGCCGGCGAGAAGCAGTGAGCGGGGCACCTGCTCCTCCGCCGCCGCTCCTCCCCCATGGGCCGACAGGGGCCCGGCGGACGGCAAGCAGGCGTAAGCGGCTACCCGGCCGCTCCGTCGCCGCCCCACCGCCCCGGCCGTCCGCACGCCCGATCCCCGACAGTGCTCCGGACGACCCACCGGCCTTGCTCGTCGCCGCCCCGTCACCCGGACCACCAGGGCCCGGCCACCCGACAGGCAAGCCCGGGAAACCACACCGCTCGCCGTCGCCGCCGTCCACGCCCGACCGGCGGAGACCAGGCGGCCGGGAAGCGGCAACAAGCGGGGCACCTGCTCATCCGTCGCCGCCGAGCCCGACGACCATCCGCACGCCCGGAGGCCGACGACGCCGCTGTCAGGGCCATCGGGCTTCCTCGCCGCCGCCGTCTGACTGGCGCACCGGGGCGCCCTGCGCCTCATCCCTCGTGCGGCGGATGCCCCATCGCGTCTTCGAAGGTGGGGTGGTGGAGACCGACGGCGACGGTGTCCTCATCGATCTCGAACACGGCGGAGACGCCGTGGGGCATGTAGAGCATCTGGCCTGCGCTCGCTTTGAAGGAGCGGCCGTTGCTCCGAACGGTGAAGCTTCCGCTCGTGATCGCGGCGACCTCATCGTAGGGGAATTCCAGTTCGTACACCCCGCCCCGCCGGAAATCGGAGAAGGCCAGGCCGAACGGTGCGCCTTCCGCCTTGTCGGCGATGTAGCCGACCTTGGCGCCCTGTTCCCCGTCGACGGTGATCCAGTCCGGGATGTCGGAGATGTCGAACACCTGCATCACCGCGGGGTCGAAGAAGCCGCCCGCGCTCTGGGCGCGGCGCGCGGCGGCGACCGGCAGGGAAGGGTGTTCGCCGGCATCCGTCGCCGCCTTGTACTCCTGGAGGGACATTCCGTTCGCACGGGCGAACGTGGGGTGGTGCACGCAGATCATCTCCAGGTCCTCTCCGATCCGGAAGGTTCCGGGAACCCCCTTGGGCTGGGTCATGACCTGTCCGGCGCGTGCGGTGATCCGCCTGCCGAGGGTGTCGACGGTCAGGCTGCCCCGGGTGACGATGCACACCTCGTCGTAGGGCCAGGTGAAGTCGAACTCCACGCCGGACCGGAAGTGCACGAAGGCCATGCCCATGGCCGCCTTCTCGTGCTCGTCGGCGATGTAGCCGACGTGCGTGCCCTCGTCCTCGTCGGTCCAGCTCCACAGGCTCACATCGGCGGCCGAGTAGGCGGCGACGCTCTCAGGGTCGAACTTCACGGTGCTGCTCCGTTCCGTCTCGGGACGTTCGCTCACCACCGGTCACCGCGCCCGCGGTCTCCGGTGGCATCCCAAGCTAGAAGTTCGACTTAAGTCCAACTCAAGGTGAAGCGGAGTGTGACCCGGCCTACAAGGCCGCCCCGCCGGTCCGCTCGGCGCCCTTCGCCTGGACACCTCCCGGTTTCCGGCCGACCCCGGGTGCTGAACCCCGGAGCCTGGCCCCGTGCCCGCACCTCACCCCTCGCGGATGACGTCGCGCAGCCGGGTCGTGCGGGGGAGGGACGCCTTCTCCTTGACCGCCTCGGCCAGTTCCGGGCCGGCCGCGTGGACGATGGACACGTGGCGCTCGCCGCGGGTCAAGGCCGTGTACACCTGCGGGCGCGAGCCGCGGGTCTCGGGGCCGAAGACCGTGACCGCGGCCGGCCAGTGCGACCCGTGCGCCGCGGCCACCGTCACCGCCCACCCCGGGCGCAGGTGCGCCGGGTCCGCCGGGACGGGCGCGCACATGCCCGGCAGCTCCACGTGCGGGCGGTCGTCGCCCTCCGGGCCGGTGCGCAGGTACCCCACGTCGCCCGCGGAGTAGCCGGGGCCGCCCCCGGCCAGCAGCACCCGGTCGCCCGCGTCGAGCCCGCCGAGCGCGCCCGGGCCGGGGTTGAAGCGCTCCTTGCAGGCCCGGTTGAGCGCGTCCGCCCCCGCCTCGCCGCCGCGGGTCGCGGCGATGATCTGCACCTGCTCGGCGGGGATGCCCAGGGCGCGCGGGATCGAGTCGCCCACCAGCTGCACCGCCCGGTGCGCCGCCTCGGCGCCCGACGACGCGGGCACGGCGACGACCTCCTTGTCAGGCGCCTGCGCCGGGGCCAGCTCACCCTCGGCGACCGCCGCGGCCAGCGCGGCGATCGGCCCCGGGGGCTGCGCGTCGGGCAGGTCGGCGACGGCGGCCAGCCGCGACTCCGCGACGTCCCGCACCACCTGGCCGGGGCGGGCCGACGGCGCCTCGGCGGGGTCGGCCAGCAGTACCAGGTGGGTGCCGTCCTCGCACGCCTCGACCAGAGCGGCCGCGCGCTCGACGTCCAGCGCCATGGCGTCGGTGACCACGACGATCCCGGCGGGCACCGGCGAGCCGGCCTCCAGCAGGCGCCCCAGCGGGACCGCCCCGGCGGCGACGGTGGGGGAGGGCGCGGCCTCTCCGCTCCCGGTGCCCTCTCCGGCGCCGTCGGCCGCCGCCTCCGGCTCCGCAGCGTTCGCAGCGTTCGCACCGTCGTCCGACTCCGCGCCGGCGGCCCCCGCGCTCGGGGCGGCGGTGCGCAGGGCCCCGTCCAGCAGCGCGTTGAGCGCTGCCGCGGATTGCGCCGTGGGCGAGGCCACCGCCAGCCCGACCGCGCTGTCCTCGGCGGCCGCGGCCAGGCACGCCAGCGTGTGGCGCACCGCCGCGCCCGCGCCGGGCCCGTGCCGCAGCACCGCCACCCCGCGCATGAGGGCCGCGATCGCGGCGGCGGTCGTCTCGGGGGCGAACTCCTCGCCCAGCCGCTCGGCGGCGGCGTCGGCGGTCTCCGCGGCGGTCGCCGGGTCCATCACGGGCTCGCTGGTGCCGACCAGCCGGGCCAGCCCCTCGCCCAGGTCCTGTTCGGCCAGGCCCACCCGGGTGGGGGCGACGAAGCGGTCCGGGTCGGGCATCTCCGGCACGTCGCCGTCCTCGAACCCGTCGTCGGCGTCCTCGGGGAAGACCTCGAACACCATGGCCGACCCGTCCTCCTGGGCCGCTTCGACGGCGTGGCCGGGGTCGGCGATCCGCATGCCGCGCAGGGCCCGGCCCAGCTCGCGCTCCTCCACCGTGGTGGAGCCCTCCCGGGCGGCCGCCGCCAGCGCCCGCCCGACCAGGGCGCGCCCGCGGCGCGGGTCGTCGGGGGAGGCGGCGTCGCCCAGGGCGCGCCGGGCGCAGTAGTCGGCCTGGTCGGGGGTGACCGCGGGCAGCGCCAGCAGCCGCCAGGGGTCCTCGGCCAGCTCCTCGGCGGCGCCGGGGCCCAGAGCGGCGACGAGCGGCTCGGCCAGGGACTCTGGGGCGCCCATACCCGCCAGCACGGCGCGGGTGCGCTCGGGGGCGTCTGACATGCGGGAAGCGTCCTCTCCTCGGGGCGTGCGGCCGACGGAAGAGCAGCCTAGCGAGGAACGGCGACACAGGCGTCCCGGCCGCGTGACCGGTGGGCGGTGATCCGGGCGGCGATCCGGGCGGCGGCCGGGACGCCGAACCGCGCCGCCGAAGGGTGGTGCCGGACCACCGGCCACTCCGGCTCCTCCCTGAGCTCCTCCAGGGAACGCCCGGTCCAGGCACCGCAGTCGCACTCACCGAAAGGCTCGTCCACCACCGCCTCCAGGCCCAACGCGGCCGTCGGCGGCGCGACGGTCCGACGGCACCGCTCCAACGGACTCGTGAGGACCGCGGTCCCGCCCCGCGCGGGCAGGTCGGCGCCTCCGCTCGGCAGGGTGCGGCGCGCATGGCCGGGCCGTACTGCGGTCTCCCAAGCGGTCTCCCAAGCGGTCTCCCAAGCGCTCTCCCAGGCGCTCTCGATCCGACCCTGCCGACGTTCCCTTGGGAGGCCGCCGCCGACTACCGCCGCTTGGCCGAGGCGTCGTCGAGGGCCTCGCGGATCTCGTCGGGCAGGCGCACGTCCTCGGCGCCGAGGATCTCGTCGAGCTGGGCGGCGGTGCGCGGGCCGATGGCCACCGACGCCACGCCGGGGCGGTCGCGCACCCAGCTCAGCGCCACCGCCAGGGGCGACACCCCCAGCCCCTCGGCCGCCGTGCACACCGACTCCACCACCCGGCGGCTCGGCTCGCCCAGGTAGGGCTCCACGTACGGCGCCATCTGCGGCCGCGAGCCGCGCGACCCCTGCGGGACGCCCCTGCGGTACTTGCCGCTGAGCACGCCGCGGCCCAGCGACGCCCACGCGATCACCCCGGCGCCCAGCGCCGCGGCGGCCGGCAGCAGGTCGCGCTCGGGGTCCCGGCACAGCAGCGAGTACTCGGCCGCCGCCGTCACCACCGGGTTGCGCCCGGAGCCGCCCGAGCGCTGCCAGGCCGCCAGCGCCGCGAACTGCCAGGCCGTCATGTTGCCCACCCCCACATAGCGGGCCTTGCCCGAGGCCACCGCCGCGTCCAGGGCCGACAGCGTCTCCTCGAACGGCGTGGCGGGGTCGTGGGCGTGCAGCTGCCACAGGTCCACGTGGTCGGTCTGCAGGCGGCGCAGCGACGCGTCCAGCGACGCCAGCAGGTGGCGCCGGGAGGTGTCGACCGGCCGGTGGCCGTCGGTGGCGTGCCCCGTCTTGGTGGCGATGATCACATCGCTGCGCCGGACCACCCCGTTGAGCAGGCGGCCGAGGATGCGCTCCCCCTCGCCGCCGTTGTAGACGTCGGCGGTGTCGACCAGCGTTCCCCCGGCGTCGACGAAGGCGGTCAGCAGGTCCGAGGCCTCCGCCTGGTCGGTGTCGTTGCCCCAGGTCATGGTCCCCAGAGCGGTGCACGACACCCACAGCCCCGAGCCGCCCGCCTGTCGCTGTTCCATGGCGTGCGAGGTTACCCGGTCCCCGGGTGGGCGGCCGAGGCCCGCCCGGAGAAGCCCAGTTCGCAGGGGATGCGGCGGTCCGGCCGTTTGTCCGCGCAGGCCCGACCGGAACCGGGCGGGCGCGCACGGGCACCGCGCACACGTGCGGGAACCGGTAGTAGGCTTCCTCCGGTCGCCGCCGGATGCCGGTCGGGCCTTCACCCCCGCCCCCGCGGCGCCGAACCGTCCAGCCCTCCGCCGCGAGTCCCCCCGCCCGCGGCCGCTTGCCGAACCTGCAAACAGGAGCCGAGCCCGCCGTGTCCATCATCGAGGCCATCATCCTTGGACTCGTCCAAGGGCTGACCGAAATGCTGCCGATCTCGTCCAGCGGGCACGTACGCGTGATCTCCGCGTTCTTCGGCTGGCCCGACCCGGGGGCGGCGTTCACCGCGGTCACCCAGATCGGTACCGAACTGGCGGTGCTGGTCTATTTCCGCCGGCGCATCTGGTCGATCCTGTCCACGTGGACCCGCTCGCTGTTCGACCGCGAGCTGCGCCGCGACATCAACGCCCGGATGGGCTGGTACGTCATCGTCGGCACCATCCCCATCGGCGTGCTGGGGCTGCTGCTGGAGGAGCAGATCGACACGGTCTTCCGGGACCTGCGCCTGATCGCGCTGACCCTGATCGTGTTCGGCGTCGTCCTCGGCGCCACCGACCGCTACACCCGCAAGCACCGGGTGCTGGCCGACCTGACCATCACCCGCGGCGTCACCTACGGCCTGTTCCAGTGCCTGGCGCTCATCCCCGGTGTCTCCCGCTCCGGCGGCACCATCACCGGCGGCATGCTGATGGGCTTCAAGCGCAAGGACGCGGCCGAGTTCTCCTTCCTGCTGGCGATGCCCGCGGTTTTCGCCTCCGGGCTGTACAAGCTGACCGACATCGGCGGCGACATGTACGCCGGGTGGACGGCCACCATCGTCGCCACCCTTGTGGCGGGGATCGTCGGCTACGTCTGCGTGGCCTGGCTGATGAAGTTCATCTCCACCCACAGCTTCATGCCGTTCGTCTACTACCGCATCGGCCTGGGGATCCTGGTGCTGACCCTGGTCAGCTTCGGCGTGCTCGACCCCAAGGGCGGCGCCGAGGAGCAGCCCGACAAGGGCGAGGTCGTCGCCGAGGCCTCCCCGGAGCCCAGCGACGAGCCCTCTGAGGAGCCCACCCCCTCCGAGGAGCCCTCGCCCTCGCCGAGCGTCGACCCGGTCACCGGCTGGCCGATCGACCCCGAGGTGGGCCTGCCGGTCAACCCCGAGTCGGGGCTGCACCACGACCCCGAGCTGGGCATGGACGTGGTGATCGACGACGAGAGCGGGCTGCCGATCAACCCGCTGACCGACCAGACCTACGACCCGCACGCCGACGACGCCCAGGACGGCACCGCCGGCACCCCCGGAACCGCCGGCGGCGACGGCCAGACGGGCCAGGGCGGCACCGGGCAGACCCAGGAGGGCGTGCCCGCCGGCTGACCCCGCGGCTCCGAGGCGAGCGTTCCGGCGCCGGGCCCGCCCTCCGGGGTGGGCCCGGCGCCGTGGTCTAGGGTGGACGGCCATGGGCATCCCAGCGAACGCCTCCGCCACCCTGATCCTCCTGCGGCACGGCCTGACCGCCGTCACCGGGAGCGTCCTGGCCGGCCGCAGCCCCGGCATCGACCTCGACGAGCGCGGACGGCGCCAGGCCGAGGAGACCGCCCGCCGGCTGAGCGGGCTGCACCTGGACGCGATCGTCACCAGTCCGCTGGAGCGGTGCCGTCAGACCGCCGCGCCGCTGGCCGCCGCGCTGGGGCTGGAGCCCGTCGTGGACGAGCGCTTCAGCGAGTGCGACTACGGCACCTGGACCGGGCGCACCCTTGAGGAGCTCAAGGACGAGCCGGAATGGCCGGTGGTCCAGCAGCAGCCTTCGGCGGCCCATTTCCCCGGCGGGGAGTCCCTGGCCCAGGTCAGCGCCCGGGTCGTGGGCGCGGTCCGGGACTGGAACGCGCGCCTGGCGGCCGCCTCGGACACCGGGCACCCCCGCTACCTGGTGTGCGCCCACGGCGACGTGATCAAGGCGGCCGCCGCCGACGCCCTGGGCATGCACCTGGACCTGTTCCAGCGCATCCAGGTCGACCCGTGCTCGGTGACCGCCCTGCGCTACACACGGACGCGGCCGTTCCTGCTGCGCCTCAACGACGTCGGCGCGACCGCCGAGGGGCTGGCGCCGCCCCCGGAGGAGGGGGCCCAGCAGAGCGCCGGGGACGCCGTCGTCGGAGGCGGCGCGGGCGGCGGCCGCCGGTGACGGGGGCGGTCGCGATCGCTCCGCAGCCCGCGATCCTCTAGGGTTCTTGGCATGTCGCTGTACTTGTACGACCCGCCGAACCGCTTCGTGGCCGGGACCGTCGGCCAGCCGGGGGAGCGGACCTTCTTCCTCCAGGCGAGCGGAGACGGCCGCATCACGTCCGTCGTCCTGGAGAAGGCCCAGGTGTCCGCGCTCGCCGAGCGGGTGGAGGAGCTGCTGGAAGAGGTCCGGGTCCGCTTCGGCGACCCGCTGCCCGAGGCCTCGGAGATCTCGGAGAACGGGGCCGAGGTCGACGACGGCCCGCTCGAGCAGCCGATCGACGAGGACTTCCGGGTGGGCACCCTGGCCCTGGCCTGGGACGCCGAGGCCTCGCGCGTGATCATCGAGGCCCAGGAGGCGGTGCAGGACGCCGAGGGCGAGGAGGAGTCCGGGGAGCAGGCCGAGGTGGAGGTCTTCAGCGAGACCGCGCCCGCCGACCGCGACGTGCTGCGGGTGCACCTGACGCCGACGGCCGCCCGCGCGTTCGCCGGCCGCGCGATGCGGGTGGTCGCCGCGGGCCGGCCCAACTGCCCGCTGTGCGGGCGCCCGCTGGACCCCGCGGGGCACATCTGCCCCCGGCAGAACGGCTACCGGCCCGCCGGCGCGTGACCGAGGGGCAGGGCGGGACGGCGGTGCCCGCCGGGGGAGAGGCGGCCGTGGAGCTGCTGCGCACCGGAACCCTGGAGGTCGTGGGCAGGCTCACCGCCGCCTCCAACGCCACGTTCTACGCCGCCGTCTCCTCGCCGCAGGGGGAGGCGGCCTGCGTGTACAAGCCGGTCGCCGGGGAGCGGCCGCTGTGGGACTTCCCCGAGGGGACCCTGGCCGGGCGCGAGGTCGCGGCGTTCGCCGTCTCCGAGGCGCTCGGGTGGGGCGTGGTCCCGCCGACCGTGCACCGCGACGGGCCCTTCGGCGAGGGCATGGTGCAGCTGTGGGTGGACGCCGACCCGGAGGTGGACCTGGTCGGTCTGGCGCAGGACGCGCACAGCGCGCCGCTGCGGCGGATGGCGGTCTTCGACGCGGTCATCAACAACTCCGACCGCAAGATCGGGCACCTGCTTCCGCTGCCCGGCGGCCACCTGCACGGGTGCGACCACGGAGTGGCCTTCGCCGAGGAGTACAAGCTCCGCACGGTGCTCTGGCAGTGGCAGGGCGAGCCCCTGACCGGGGAGGCCCTGGCGGGCCTGGAGGCGCTCGCGGAGGGCCTGGGGAACAAGGAGGGGCACCTGGCCGGGGAGCTGTCCCGCCACCTGACCGGCCCGGAGCGCTACGCCCTGCGCCGCAGGGTGGAACTCCTCCTGCAGCACAAGGTGCACCCCTACCCGTCCCCGGCCTGGCCGGCCGTCCCCTGGCCGCCGGTCTGAGCCCCCGCCGACCGGCGATCCCGCGTCGATCGGCGGGCCGCCCGGGGAGAGGGGGCGGCGACGGCGGAGCGGGGCCCCGCTCCGGGCACCGAGCGGCCTGCAACGGGGGTGGTGCGCCATCGATCGTGGTGAAAAGGTCACTGAATCGCGCAATGAGTGGCGAATCCACCACTATCGATCGAGTTGTGCCGTCCCCGGCTCGGGGGTGAGCGCGGCCCCTACCCCTCGGCGCCGCTCGCGGACGGGACGCGTTCCGCCGCCTCCCGGCGGGACTCCTCGCGGGCGATGAGGCGGTCGTCGACCAGCCGGACCGCGGTGATCAGGGCCATCGCCGCCGCCGCGACGCCCAGGGCCACCCCGATCTTGCCCGGGGCGCTCACGTCCAGGGCGAAGAACGCCTGCCCGACCGGGGTGAGCAGCGCCGTCAGCAGCAGCCCCACCATCGCGCCGACCAGCACCGTCTTCCACCACACGTACGGCTTGGCCACCAGCAGCAGCACCCACAGCGTGGTCGCGCACAGCGTGATCACCACCGCCGTCCGGTCCGCCGGGTCCGGCACCACCCGCCCGTCGAGCACCATCAGGTACGTCGTCACCGCGGCCGCCCCCGCGATCAGCCCCGACGGCACCGCCAGGCGCAGCGTCCGCCGCACGAACCCCGGCCGCGCCCGCTCGGTGTTGGGCGCCAGCGCTAGGAAGAACGAGGGGATGCCGAACGTCACCGCATTGATGAGGGTGGCGTGCCGCGGGAAGAAGGGGTAGGCCACCGCCAGCACGCTGACCACCGTGGCCATCGTCATCGAGTACACGGTCTTGGTCAGGAACAGGTTGGCCACCCGCTCGATGTTGCCGATCACCCGCCGCCCCTCGGCGACCACCGCCGGAAGCGCCGAGAACCGGTTGCCCAGCAGCACGATCTGCGCCACCGCCCGCGAGGCCGGGCTGCCCGACCCCATGGCCACGCCGATGTCGGCCTCCTTCAGGGCCAGCACGTCGTTGACGCCGTCGCCGGTCATCGCCACCGTGCGCCCGCGCGAGCGCAGCCCCCGCACCAGGTCCCGCTTCTGCTCGGGGGTGACCCGGCCGAACACCGTGGCCCGGTCCGCCTCGTCGGCGAAGGCCTCCTGCGCGGTCGGCAGCTCCCGCGCGTCGCGCGGCTCGCGGGCGCCCGGCAGCTCCACCGCGCGCGCCACCGCGCCCACCGACACCGCGTTGTCCCCCGAGACGATCTTGACCTGCACGCCCTGGCCGGCGAAGTAGTCCAGGGCGTCCTTGGCGTCGCCGCGCAGCCGCTGGTCGAGCACGACCAGCGCGGCCGGCCGCACCGGTCCGGGCGCCTCCGGCCCGTCCACGCGCTCACCGGCCCGCCCCAGCAGCAGCACCCGCACCCCTTCGGCGCCGATGCGCTCGGCCTCGGCGGCCTCGGGCCCCGACGGGGGCGCCAGCACGTCCGGGGCGCCCAGCACCCAGTGCTGCTCGCCCTCGGGGGTGGCGAAGGAGGCGCCGCTCCACTTGCGCGCCGAGGAGAACGGCGCGCGCGCCACCACCGACCAGTCGTCCGGCGGCGCCCCCAGGGCCTCGGCGATCGCGGCGACGCTGGGGTTGGGGCGCGGGTCGGCCGCGGCCAGCGCGGCCAGCGCCGTCCGGGCCGGGTCCGCGCCGCCGCCCATCTCGCGCACCTCGGCCAGGCGCATGCCGTTCTCGGTCAGGGTGCCGGTCTTGTCCGTGCACACCACGTCCACCCGGGCCAGCCCTTCGATCGCGGGCAGCTCCTGGACCAGGCACTTCTGCTGCCCCAGGCGGATGACGCCGACCGCGAAGGCGATGCTGACCAGCAGCACCAGGCCCTCGGGGATCATCGAGACCAGGGCGGCCACCGTGCCGCGCAGCGCGTCGGCCACCGGGCCGGTGATCTGGCCCCCGTCGACCGACTCCTCGATGCCGATCTGCCCGTTCAGGGCGAGCTGGCTGAAGATCAGCAGCCCGCCGATGGGGAACAGCGCCCAGGTGATGAAGGTCAGGATGCGGTTGATGCCCGAGCGCAGCTCGGAGTGGACCAGGCTGAACCGGCTGGCCTCCTCGGCCAGCCGGGCGGCGTAGGCGTGCCGCCCCACCTTGGCCGCCCGGTAGCGGCCGGTCCCGGCGACGATGAAGCTGCCCGACATCACCGCGTCCCCGGGGCGCTTGAGCACGGGGTCGGCCTCGCCGGTCAGCAGCGACTCGTCGACCTCCAGGCCCTCGGCGGCGACCACGGTGCCGTCCACCACCACCTGGTCGCCCTGGGCGCACTCGACCACGTCGTCCAGCACGATCTCCTGGGCGGTGACCGGGGTGGCGGCGCCGTCGCGCACCACCCGCGGGTGGGCGGCGTTGACGATCGCCAGCTTGTCCAGGGTGCGCTTGGCGCGCAGCTCCTGGGCGATGCCGATGAGCGTGTTGACCACGATCACCAGGGCGAACAGGCCGTCCTGGACCGGGCCGATCACCGCGATGACCGCGAACAGCACCGCGATCATGGCGTTGATCCGGGTCAGCACGTTCCCGCGGACGATCGCGCCGATGCTGCGGCTGGCCCGCACCGGGACGTCGTTGGTGCGCCCGTCGGCCACCCGTTCGGCGACCTGGGCCGCGGTCAGCCCGTGGTCGTGGTCGAGCACGGAAACGGCCGGGTCCTGCTGGTCGCCTCGGGCGGGCATGCACGCTCCAGATCGTCGGTCGCGAGGCGGCCGGGGGCGGCCGGCACGCGGAAGGGCCACCGGAAGATCGGGTGCGGGGAGCGACGCGGGTGACCTCCCCCACCGGTGCAGAGCTTAGGGGACGCCGGAGGCCGGCGCGGTCGGGCACGCCCGCCGGCCGGGGGAGTGCCCCCACCCCGGCGGGGGGGTGGGGGCGGCACGCGCGCCATAGTGGGGCCGGCGCCGCCGCCTGGGAGATGGTCGACGAGGTCCGCTGAGGGGATCCGGGCTGTCAACCGCGAAAGAGCGCTCGACGTCTGAAAGGGGGCAGGGGGACGCAGAGGAGCCCCCGGAGCGAGAAGCGGGAGCGGAATGGCCGTATGAACCGCCTGAGCAACCGGCCCGCGCTGCGCGGGCGGCGCGGACGCGCGCGTCCGCCCCTCGCCGGGGCGCCGGCCTCCCTCGCCGAACTGGCCTGCTACTGGCTGCTGTACGTGGTGGCGCTGTCCGCGGCCCTGCTGCACTGGAACGTCGGCAACACCGGGCTGGCGCTGCTGTGCGTGCTGGCGGCGGCCGCCGCCGTCCGCGCGATCGTGCGCACCTCGCCCGGCGACCCGCGGGCGGACGGCGGGCCCGAACAACGCTCGGTCTGAGTTATTCCCGCTCCGAGTCGGCGAATGATCTCGTCCGGCGCGCCCTGGGGGCGGGAGGTTTCGCCTCACATGGCCGGATAATCTCGGTGTCATGCGTTCTTGGTCTGCGCCCGACATCGTCCGCCTGCCAGGGAGCGGCGGACCGCTCCGCATCCACGACACCGTCACCGGGGCCCAGCGCACCACAACCCCCGGGGCGACCGCCCGCATGTACGTCTGCGGGATCACGCCCTACGACGCCGCCCACATCGGTCATGCCTTCACCTACCTGACCTTCGACCTGGTCAACCGGGTGTGGCGGGACGCCGGCCACGCCGTGGACTACGTGCAGAACACCACGGACGTGGACGACCCGCTCCTGGAGCGGGCGCAGGCCACCGGCGAGGCGTGGCGCGACCTGGCGGCCCGCGAGATCCAGGTCTTCCGCGAGGACATGGAGGCGCTGCGCGTCCTGCCCCCGCGCGCCTACGTGGGCGTCGTGGAGTCGATCGGCCTCATCGCCGATTTCGTGGCCAAGGTGCGCGAGAGCGGCGCCGCCTATGAGCTGGAGGGCGACGTCTACTTCTCGGTGGAGGCCGCGGAGCACTTCGGCGAGGTCGGCGGGATGAGCCGGGAGGAGATGCTGCGCCTGTTCGGCGAGCGCGGCGGAGACCCGGACCGGCCCGGCAAGAAGGACCCCCTGGACTGGCTGCTGTGGCGCGCCGAGCGCCCGGGCGAGCCCGCCTGGGAGAGCCCCTTGGGCCGGGGGAGGCCCGGCTGGCACGTGGAGTGCAGCGCGATCTCGCTCAACGAGCTGGGCATGGGCTTCGACCTGAACGGCGGCGGGAGCGACCTGGTGTTCCCGCACCACGAGATGGGGGCGGCCGAGGCCTGTAAGGCGACCGGCTCCCACCCGCACGCGCAGAACTACATGCACGTGGGCATGGTCGGGCTGGACGGCCAGAAGATGTCCAAGTCCCTGGGCAACCTCGAGTTCGTCTCCCGGCTCCGCGAGGAGGGCGCCGACCCGATGGCGGTCCGCCTGGCGATGCTGCCGCACCACTACCGGGCCGACTGGGACTGGACGTCCCAGGGCCTGGAGGAGGCCCGCGGGCGCCTGGAGCGCTGGCGCGCCGCGGTCGGCCGCGAAGCGGGCCCGGACGCCGCCCCGGTGCTGGCGGAGGTCCGCAGGGCCCTCGCGGACGACCTGGACACCCCGGCCGCGCTGGCCGCCGTCGACGCCTGGGCCGAGCGGGCCGAGGCGGGCGCCGGCGACGACCCGGCGGCTCCGGCCCTGGTCCGCGACACCGTCGACACCCTTCTGGGCGTGCGGCTGTAAGAGCCGGGGAAGGGGCGAGGGGCGGAACGGCGGCCCCGTTCCAGGCCAAGGCACAGAGCAAGGCACAGAACCTCTGAGCGCCCCGATGCCGGGGCGCTCAGAGGTTTCCGGTGCTGCACGCCCAGAACTGCGTGGTCCGTGTCCATAGGGAACGCACCGGAAGGAACCGGAAATGTTCCCTATGGCGCACGAACGGCCGAATGTGGTCGGGAACCTGCGGAACGCCACCGTGCGGTGGCCTTCCGTGGTGGGATGGCACCATGACGACCACGACCCGACCGACCTCCGCCGCCCAGCTGGTGGCGGCCTTCGCCGGCCCCCGCGGCGATCTGGCCGACCGTGCCGACCTGGCCCGCTTCCTGCGCGAGCACGGCCTGGTGAACGCCGGGGCCATCCCCATCACCCTGGCCGACCTGGACGAGGCCCTCTCCCTCCGCGACGGGATCCGGGCCCTGCTCTTCCAGGCCGCGGGCCGGGCCACCGACGAGGACGCGCTGGCGCGCGGACAGCGCGTGCTGGACGGCCTGCGCGTCACCGTGCGCCTCGACCCGCAGGAGGAGCAGGGCGTGCTCGCCCCGGCCGTGGTCGACGAGGTGCGCCGCGGCCTGGCCCGCATCGCGGGCGCCTGGGCGTCCGTCGCACTCACCGGGGAGTGGCGGAACATCGGGCTCTGAGGGGCCGCCCGGGAGGGGGCCACAGGACGCTCAGCCGTGGTCGCGGCGGCGCAGGTAGCGCTGGAACTCGCGGGCGATGGCCTCGCCGCTGGCCTCGGGCAGCTCGGCGGCGTCCTTGGCCTCCTCCAGGCTGCGCACGTACCCGGCGATGTCCTCGTCCTCCGAGGCCAGTTCGTCCACGCCGGTCTCCCAGGCGCGGGCGTCCTCGGGCAGCTCGCCCATGGGCACCGGGCGGTCGAGCACGTCCTCGACCCGGCGCAGCAGCGCCAGCGCCGCCTTCGGGCTGGGCGGCTGGGCCACGTAGTGCGGGACCGCCGCCCACAGCGACACCGTCTCGATGCCGGCCTCGGCGAACACGTCGTGCAGCACCCCCACGATGCCGGTGGGCCCCTCGTACTCGGTGGGCTCCAGGGCCAGGTCGGTGCCGAGCTCGGGCGGGGAGGCGACCCCGGTCACCGGGACGGGGCGGGTGTGCGGGGAGTCGGCCAGCAGCGCGCCCAGCATGACGGCGCGGCGCACCCCCAGCTCGCGGGCGACCGCCAGCAGGTCGGCGCTGAACCCGCGCCAGCGCATGTTCGGCTCCGAGCCGCTGACCAGGACCACGTCCACGCCGCCGGCGCGGGCCAGGCGCACCCGGGTGGCGGGCCACTCCACGCCCGCGTGCCTGCCCCGGGAGACGGTGATCCGGGGCCGGGAGACCTGGAAGTCGTAGTAGTCGTCGGCGTCCAGCACGGTCAGCTCCTGGGCCTCCCAGGCGGACGCCAGCTGGTCCAGGGCCGCGCTGGCGGCCTCGCCGGCGTCGTTCCACCCTTCGAAGGCGGCCACCAGTACGGGCTCGACGAGTTCGGGAACGCCGTCGCCGAGCTCAGGCACAGGCCGCCTCCTCACCGGGACCCGCCGTCGGGCGGGCCCATCGCTCTGCTGCTCGCGTGGACACGCACAACCCTACGGGGTTCCGGCCGCGCGGGGGAACGCCGTACGGTATCGTTCCGTAGCGCGAAACGCGTAGCGTGGACACCTTCATTCCGGACGACGCTGTCCCGACCGTCTGACCTGCATTTTCGTGAACAGGTGACCGTCGGCTGCCCCCGTATGCGCACGAACCGGTCGGCCGTCACTACAGTAAAGGGTCATGAGTTCTCGACTCTCCTTCCGGGACGCCCTCGCCCGCCGCGTCATCGTCGCCGATGGCGCGATGGGCACGATGCTGCAAGGCCATGATCTCGGCCTCGACGACTTCGAAGGCCACGAAGGCTGCAACGAGATCCTCAACATCACCCGCCCAGACGTGGTGCGCTCGACCCACGCGGGCTTCTTCGACGTGGGCGTGGACTGCGTCGAGACGAACACCTTCGGTGCCAACTTCGGCAACCTCGGCGAGTACGACATCGTGGACCGCACCTACGAGCTCGCCGAGTCCGGCGCCCGCATCGCACGCGAGGTCGCCGATGAGTACTCCACCCCCGACCACCCCCGCTACGTCCTGGGCTCGGTGGGCCCGGGAACCAAGCTCCCCTCCCTGGGCCACGCGCCCTTCGCCACCCTCCGCGACTACTACGAGCAGTGCCACCGCGGGCTGATCGAGGGCGGCGCCGACGCCATCCTCATCGAGACCTGCCAGGACCTGCTGCAGACCAAGGCCGCCGTGATCGGGGCGATGCGGGCCCGCCGCGCGCTGGGCAGCGACATCACCGTGATCGCGCAGGTCACCATCGAGACCACCGGCACCATGCTGATGGGCTCGGAGATCGGCGCCGCGGTCACCGCGCTGGAGCCGCTGGGCATCGACATGATCGGGCTCAACTGCGCCACCGGCCCGGCCGAGATGAGCGAGCACCTGCGCTACCTGTCCCAGCACGCCACCGTGCCGATCTCCTGCATGCCCAACGCGGGCCTGCCCCAGCTGGGCTCCGAGGGAGCGGTCTACCCGCTCACCCCGAGCGAGCTGGCCGACGCCCACGACAGCTTCACCTCCGAGTTCGGGCTGTCCATGGCCGGCGGCTGCTGCGGCACCACCCCCGAGCACCTGCGCCACGTGGTCGAGCGGGTGCAGGGGCGGGGGATCAAGGACCGCACGCCGGAGAGCCCGGCCGCGGCCGCCTCGCTCTACCAGAGCGTGCCCTTCCGCCAGGACGCCAGCTACCTCGCCGTCGGCGAGCGCACCAACGCCAACGGATCCAAGAAGTTCCGCGAGGCGATGGTCGAGGAGCGCTACGACGACTGCGTGGAGATCGCCCGCGAGCAGATCAGCGACGGCGCCCACCTGCTCGACCTGAACGTGGACTACGTGGGCCGGGACGGCACCCAGGACATGCGCGAGCTCGCCTCGCGCCTGGCCACCGCCTCCACCCTGCCGCTGATGCTGGACTCCACCGAGCCGGGGGTGCTGGAGGCCGGCCTGGAGCTGGTCGGCGGCCGCGCGGTGATCAACTCGGTCAACTACGAGGACGGCGACGGGCCGGACTCGCGCTTCGCCCGCATCATGCGCCTGGTCAAGGAGCACGGCGCCGCCGTGGTGGGGCTGTGCATCGACGAGGAGGGCCAGGCCCGCACCTGCGA
Source organism: Nocardiopsis baichengensis YIM 90130 (assembly GCF_000341205.1). Taxonomy (NCBI): domain Bacteria; kingdom Bacillati; phylum Actinomycetota; class Actinomycetes; order Streptosporangiales; family Nocardiopsidaceae; genus Nocardiopsis; species Nocardiopsis halophila. The sequence goes on from NZ_ANAS01000001.1 coordinate 16,597, forward strand.
CTGGAAGGTCCGGGTCGCCAGCCGCCTCATCGACGACCTGGTGGAGAACTGGGGCATGAGGGTCGGCGACATCGTCATCGACACCCTGACCTTCCCCATCACCACCGGCCAGGAGGAGACGCGCCGCGACGGCATCGAGACCCTCGAGGCCATCAAGGAGCTCAAGCGCCGCTACCCGGACGTGCAGACCACGCTGGGCCTGTCCAACCTGTCCTTCGGCCTCAACCCGGCCGGCCGTATCGTCCTCAACTCGGTCTACCTGGCCGAGGCGGTCGAGGCGGGCCTGGACTCGGCGATCGTGCACGCCTCCAAGATCCTGCCGATGAACCAGATCCCCGAGGACCAGCGCAAGGCGGCCCTCGACCTGATCTACGACCGGCGCGAGGGCGACTTCGACCCGCTGGCCGCGTTCATGGAGCTCTTCGACGGCGTGGACGCCAAGGAGATGAAGGCCTCCCGGGCCGAGGCGCTGGCCGCGCTGCCGCTGTGGGAGCGCCTGCAGCGCCGCATCATCGACGGCGAGCAGGTCGGCATGCAGGAGGACCTGGACGCGGCCCTCACCGAGAAGAAGGCGCTGGAGATCGTCAACGACGACCTCCTGGCGGGCATGAAGGTCGTGGGCGACCTGTTCGGCTCCGGCCAGATGCAGCTGCCGTTCGTCCTGAAGTCGGCCGAGGTGATGAAGGCCGCGGTGGCCCACCTCGAACCGCACATGGAGAAGAACGAGGACGACGACGGCAAGGGCCGCATCGTGCTGGCCACCGTCAAGGGCGACGTCCACGACATCGGCAAGAACCTCGTCGACATCATCCTGTCCAACAACGGCTACGACGTGGTCAACATCGGCATCAAGCAGCCGGTGACGGCGATCCTGGAGGCCGCCGAGGACAACAAGGCCGACATGATCGGCATGTCCGGCCTGCTGGTGAAGTCGACGGTCATCATGAAGGAGAACCTGGAGGAGATGAACTCCCGGGGCATCTCCGACAAGTTCCCGGTGCTGCTGGGCGGTGCCGCGCTCACCCGCTCCTTCGTCGAGGAGGACCTGGCCGAGCTGTACGAGGGCGAGGTCCGCTACGCCAAGGACGCCTTCGAGGGGCTGCGCCTGATGGACGCCTTCATGGCGGTCAAGCGCGGCGAGGAGGGCGCCGAGCTGCCGCCGCTGCGCACCCGCCGGGTCAAGGGCGGCGCCAAGCTCAAGGTGACCGCGCCCGAGGACATGCCCGCCCGCAGCGACGTGGCCACCGACAACCCGGTGCCCACCCCGCCGTTCTGGGGCGACCGGATCAGCAAGGGCATCCCGCTGGCCGACTACACCGCCTACCTGGACGAGCGGGCCACCTTCATGGGCCAGTGGGGGCTCAAGGGCTCCCGCGGCAAGGAGGGCCCCACCTACGAGGAGCTGGTGGAGACCGAGGGCCGGCCGCGCATGCGGATGTGGCTGGACCGCATCCAGACCGAGGGCTGGCTGGAGGCCGCGGTCGTCTACGGCCACTTCCCCTGCTACAGCGAGGGCGACGACCTGGTCGTCCTGGGCGAGGACGGCGCCGAGCGGACCCGCTTCAGCTTCCCGCGCCAGCGCCGCGACCGGCACCTGTGCCTGTCGGACTTCTTCCGGCCGAAGGAGTCGGGGGAGACCGACGTGGTGTCCTTCCAGGTCGTCACCGTCGGCGGCGGCATCAGCCGCGCCACCCAGGAGCTGTTCGAGAAGGACGCCTACCGCGACTACCTCGAGCTGCACGGCCTGTCGGTGCAGCTGACCGAGGCGCTGGCGGAGTACTGGCACACCCGGATCCGCTCCGAGCTGGGCTTCGACGGCGAGGACCCGGACGACATCGAGCAGTTCTTCAAGCTGGGCTACCGGGGGGCGCGGTTCTCCCTGGGGTACGGGGCCTGCCCCGACCTGGAGGACCGGGCCAAGATCATGAAGCTGCTGGAGCCCGAGCGCGTCGGCGTCACCCTGTCGGAGGAGTTCCAGCTCGTCCCCGAGCAGGCGACCGACGCGATCGTCATCCACCACCCGGAAGCCAAGTACTTCAACGTCTGACGGGCCGCCGCCCGCAGGCACCCGACGAACGAAGGAGGAAGGGCCCCGCACCCCGCGCGAGCGGGGGCGGGGCCCCACCGCGATGAGCAGCACACCGACCCGCGCCCTGCCCGAGGCCGTCCTGTTCGACATGGACGGCACCCTGATCGACAGCGAAGGGCTGTGGGGGGACGCCGAGGCCGAGGTCGTCGCCGGACTGGGCGGCGTCTGGACCGAGGACGACCACCACCGCAACGTGGGCGGGGCCGCGGAGTCGGTGGGCCGCTACATCGCCGACCTGACCGGGGCCCAGGCCACGCCCCGGGAGATCATCGCGCTGCTGCAGGAGGCGTTCGGGCGCCGGCTGGCCGAGGGCGCCGACCCGCGGCCGGGCGCCGAGGAGCTGGTGGCCGCGGTCGCGGCCGCGCCGGTGCGCTCGGCGCTGGTCACCTCCACCGAGCGCCTGCTGATCGAGCCGGCGATCGGCGCGATCGGGCTGGGCTCGTTCGACCTGTCGGTGGGCGGCGACGAGGTGGAGGCCAACAAGCCGGACCCGGCGCCCTACCTGAAGGCCGCCCGCCTGCTGGGCGTGGACCCGGCGCGCTGCGTGGCGGTGGAGGACTCGGTCGTGGGCGTGGCCTCGGCGCTGGCCGCGGGCTGCGCCACGATCGCGGTCCCGATGATGGTGCCGATCGAGCCGGCCGAGGGCCTGACGGTCGTCGACTCCCTGGAGGAGGTCGGCCTGGACCGCCTGTCCGAGATCGCCGAACGCCACGCCGCCCGCTCCGCCGGGGTCTGATCCCGGACGGAGCCTGCAGGATCCGTCGTGGGGCCGGGCGCGATGCCCGGCCCCACGCGTGTGTCCGGCCGGGCCGGTGCCCGTCGCGAAATCGAGATCACGCGAGGGCCTCCAGGTCGTCAGGTCGATCGTGCGGAGCCCGCCGTCCTCGAGGACATGGCTACCCCCACTCGCCCCGGTCGGGGTCGGCGGGGAGGATGCTGCGCAGGCCGACCTCGGGGTGGCGGGGCCTCTTCCACTCACGGGGGTAGCCGATCGACACCTCCTCGAAGCGGACGCCGTCGTACCAGGTCGTCCTGGGGATGTGCAGGTGCCCGTAGACCACGCACTGCGCGCGGAACCTCAGGTGCCAGTCGGCCGTGCGGTCGGTTCCGCACCACTGGGCGAACTGGGGGTAGCGCAGGATGTCGGTGGGCGTGCGCACCAGCGGGTAGTGGTTGACCAGCACCGTGGGCAGGTCGGCCGGGCACTCCTCCAGGCGGCGCTCGGTCTCCTCCACGCGTGCGGCGCACCAGGCCGCGCGGTCGGGGTAGGGGTCCGGGTGGAGCAGGTACTCGTCGGTGCACACGATCCCGGTGTCGTAGGCGACCTGGAGCGACTCCTCCTTGGTGGCCGTCCCGGGGGCGAGGAACGAGTAGTCGTAGAGCAGGAACAGGGGGGCGACCACCACCGGTCCGCCGGGCCCGTCCCAGACGGGGTACGGGTCCTCGGGCGTGAGGACGTCCAGCTCCCGGCAGACCTTGACCAGGTGCTCGTAGCGCTCCACCCCGCGCAGGTCCACCGTGTCGCGCTTGGACGTCCACAGCTCGTGGTTCCCGGGCGTCCAGAGGACCTTGGCGAACCTCTCCCGGAGCACCCCGAGGGCCCAGGCGATGCGGTCGACGGTCTCGGCCACGTCCCCGGCCACGATCAGCCAGTCCTCGGGGGATCCGGGGCGCAGCCCCTCCACGACCGCGCGGTTGTCGGGGTGGGCGGCGTGCAGGTCGCTCACCGCGAGCAGGGAGCCGGTCATGCCGCACCTCCGGCGCGGTCGCCGGCCGGATGCACAGTGGGGCGGCGGAGGCCGGTCGCTCCGCCGCCGCGGCTGGTCGTCATCGTCGAGGGCCGCCCTTCCCACGGGGTCCTGTCGCAGCGGTCCCCATTCAATCCGGTCCCGCCGGGCCGGCGCACCCCGGGGCGGGGCGGGGTCAGGCCGCGGGCGCGGTCCGGCGCATGTGGGCGCGGCGCCGCAGGGCGGTCGCACCCATCACGGTGCCCCGGCCCTCCGCGGCCTCGACCGTGTCCATCGGGGCGATGCCGCGACTCTCGGCGGTGCCGCGAAGGGGCGCGCGAACCGGCGGCGCTCTTCTCACGCAACGTTAACCCCGGACGGCTCTCCGCCTCTGACCAGGGAGGACGGTGTGCGTTCCCAGGAATCTCCCAGGGGTCTCCCCGGTCCTTCACAGTGCGTTCGGCTTGTGTTCACCGAGTCGTCGCCGACCGGCGAAGGGAGAACCATGGCCGACCCGTCCACCCCGAACGGTCCCGGGGACCGGCTGCGCGCCCCCGGCGGGCTGCACGCCTTCAACCGTTACGAGATCAAGTACCTCGTCCCCCGGGCGCAGGTGCCGCAGGTCCGTGCCGAGCTGAGCGCGCGTATGCAGGCGGACGCCAATGCCGGCGCCAACGGCTACGGGGTCTGGAGCCTCTACTACGACACCCGGCGGCTCCGTTTCTACTGGGAGAAGATCGAGGGCCTGAGGTTCCGGCGCAAGCTGCGCATCCGCCGCTACGGCGAGGTGGGCGAGGCGCCCGAGGACACGCCGGTCTCGGTGGAGATCAAGCAGCGGGTCAACCGCGTCACCCAGAAGCGCCGCGTCATGCTCCCGTACCGCCTGGCCCGCGACCTGTGCGACCGGCGGGTGCGGGTGGAGCACCCCGGGGCGGACCAGGCCTTCGTCGACGAGGTGCTCGACCTGGTGCACCGGCTCGACCTGCGCCCCACCGCCATGACCGGCTACCGGCGCGAGCCCTACGTCGGCACCGGCTCCGACCTGGGGCTGCGGGTGACCCTGGACCACCGTGTGCGCGGGCGCGACCGCGACTTCGACCTGCGTGCGGAGGCGGAGAACCGCTCCATCGTTCCCCCGCACCTGGCGGTGATGGAGGTCAAGGCCAACGAGCGCGCCCCGTACTGGGTGACCGACATGGCCGCCAGGTGCGGACTGCAGGTCCAGCGGATCTCCAAGTACTGCCAGAGCGTGGAGGCGTTCGGCAAGGCGCCGCGCTCGGTCTTCCACGTGGCGCTCGACGAGTCCGCCGACGCCTGAGCCCCGTACCCCTGCGCACCCGCGCTCCTGTCCGCTCACGCGAACCGAAGACCAAGGACCACTGGAAGCCTCATGAACCTCGATTTCGGCATCACCGACCTGTCCGGCACGTTCAGCGTCATGGACGTGGTGGCGGCCCTGTCGCTCGCCTTCGTGACGAGCCTGGTCGTCGCCTGGACCTACCGCACCACCCACCGCAACATCTCCTACAGCCAGAGCTTCGTGCACACGCTCATCGTGCTCGGCATGCTCATCGCCCTGATCATGCTGGTCGTCGGCTCCAACGTGGCCCGGGCGTTCGCCCTGGTGGGGGCGTTGTCCGTGGTCCGCTTCCGCAACGCGATCAAGGAGACCCGAGACGTCGGGTTCATCTTCCTGGTCATGGGCCTGGGCATGGCCTGCGGCACCCGCTTCTACGCCCTGGCCGCGATCGCCACCGTCGTCATCTGCGCGGTCGTGCTGCTCATGCACCGCTTCAACTGGTTCGCGCTGAACGTCCAGCGCCAGGTGGTCAAGGTGCAGGTGCCCGCCGACGGCACCGACCACGGGGCGGCCCTGGACGACGTGCTCATCGCCTGCACCGACGAGCACGAGCTGATCAGCACCGAGACGGTGCGCGGCGGCACACTGCTGGAGCTGGCCTACACCGCCCGCCTGAAGAAGGGCGTCGCCCCGGGCGACCTCGTCGAGCGCCTGCGCGCGGTGACCGCCGGGCAGAAGGCCACCGTCCTGACCGGCTACGACCAGACGGACCTGTGATGGCGGTGCCGGTACGCGTGCGCCGCCACTGGAGGACCGCTGCGGCGGTGTGCGCCGCCCTGCTCGCCCTGGTGGTGTTCTTCGGGGACGCCCGGATACGCCCCTACACCACCTCGGATCCGGTCTCCGAGGAGGCGGTCACTCAGGACATCGAAGGGGAGGGGGACCTCTTCGACGGCGGCGGGCACACCATCGAGGTCTCCTACGACCCGTCCCAGTACGCGGACATGATCGACACCTTCCGGACCTCGGGGGAGAAGGAGTACATCAAGGCCGACGTGGTGATCGACGGCACCGCCGTCGAGGACGTGGGCCTGCGCCTGAAGGGCAACTCGACGCTGTCGAGCCTGCGCGGAGGCGGCCAGGGCGGCACGGTGCAGCAGGGGAGGGGCCCCGGAGGCGTGTCCCTGTCCGAGGACGAACCCGAGGCGCTGCCCTGGCTGGTGTCGTTCGACGAGTACGTGGAGGGCCGCGCCTACCAGGGCAGCACCGAGATCGCCCTGAGGCCCGCCACCTCCACCTCCGACACCGCCCTCAACGAGGCGCTGGCACTGGGCCTGACCGAGGCGGCGGGGCAGACGACGCAGGACCTCTCCTTCACCGCGCTGTCGGTCAACGGCGGCGATGCCGAGCCGCGGATCGTCCTGGACGCCCCGGACGCCCCGTGGGCCGACGGGCTCGGTGACGGCGTGCTGTACAAGGCGCGGGCGGAGGGCTCCTTCGACTACCTGGGCGACGACCCGACCGACTACGAGGACGCCTTCAAGCAGATCAACGCCGAGGGCGCCTACGACCTGCAACCGGTGATGGACCTGCTGGAGTTCGTCGACGAGGCCGGCGACGAGGAGTTCGCGTCCGAGCTGGACGAGCACGTGGACGTCGAATCCTTCGCCTCCTACCTCGCGCTCCAGGACCTGATGTCCAACGGCGACGCCATGGACGGCCCGGGCAACAACTACTACCTCTGGTACGACGCCGGCGAGGACCGCTTCACGGTGCTGTCCTGGGACCTGAACATGGCCTTCGGAGGCATGGGCATGATGGGCGGAGGCCCGGGAGGCCGGGGAGGCGCGGAAGGGATGCAGCCTCCGGAGGAGGGCATGCAGGCCCCTGAAGGCAGGGAGCCGCCCGGCGGCGGTGATGGCGGTGGCGGCCCGGGCATGGGCGGCAGCGGGGCCCTCAAGGAGCGGTTCCTGGAGAACGACGAGTTCGCCCAGCTCTACGAAGAGGCCTATGCGGACCTCTACGAGAGCCTGGTCCAGAGCGGTACGGCCGCCGACCTCCTGGACTCCGAGGTCGCCCAGGCTCAAGCCGTCGGCGATGAGGAAGCCGCCTCGGCGCAGGAGGCCCTCGCCGAACAGATCGCCTCGATCCCAGAGGAGAGCGCGTGAGGGGAGGCCGGCAGGGTACGCAGCGAAAGGGCCGCCGACCCCCCTCACGGGTGGACCCTACTCTCACGCGGGGAGAGGTTCGAATCGGGAGGAGCCGGGGGTCAGTCGGTGCGGTACTGGGCCCGCTGTGCGCCCAGGCGCTCGGCGAACTCCTCGGCGGCCTCCAGCTTCCTCCGCAGGGCGACGCTGCGCTCCGTGGCCGACGTGTAGTACTCGTCCAGGCGCCGCAGCAGGTCCTCGCGTGCAGGGCCGCCCTGTGGGCCCGCGTCGAGCTCGTCCAGGACGCCGAGGAGGTCCTTGACCTCCTCCAAGGAGAAGTCGAGGGGCTTCATCCTCTTGATGAGCAGGAGCCTCTGCACGTCCGCCTCCGTATAGAGGCGGAACCCGCCCTGTGAACGCGCGGAGGGGCGCACCACCCCCACGTCGTCATAGTGGCGGATCGTGCGCAGCGACAGACCCGTGCGCTCGGCCACCTCGCCGATCCGCATGAGCGCGTCGCCCATTGGAGCCTCCCCTGGTCCTGTTCCGCCTCCGGGCGGAATCCGTCCTGGAGAGTGTGCCATGCGGACGGGCCCGGACGCGCACAGGCGCCGGGGCGGGGCCCGCAGAGGTCGAACGCACCCGGCGGTGACCTGCGAGCCCGCGCCCGGTGCGGGCGCCGCCGATGGGTGAAGCGCAGCTCAGGTCACCCGTGAAGCCGCGGTGAATACGAGGCGTCACAAGCAGTGGTGGGGCGTAGTAGTTACCTGATCTTAGACGAACCGTGATTTAACTCCTTCTAAATTGGCCGCAGCGTGCATCAGAGGCCGAATCTCGCTCACTCCTGTCGAGAGCCGTCCCCGACCCCGGGACCTGCGGTACCGCAGGGGTGGGTGCCGCTCGCTGATGCGTACCACCCGAAGTTCGAGAGAGGCGGGACATTGAAGAGAACAGCGCTGGGCACGGTCGCGGCCACAGCCGCGACGGCCCTCCTGCTGTCGGCCTGCGGCACCGGCGGAGACGGCGGAACGGGCGCCTCCGACGCTGAGTTCGACCAGGGGCAGACAGAGATCGTCAACGCCTCCGAGGAGCAGGGCGGCACCCTGCGGTTCGCCATCTCGGCGAACATGGAGAGCACCGACCCGGGCAACGTGTACTACGGGTACATGTGGAACTTCTCCCGGCTGTACGCGCGAACGCTCTACACCTACGACGCGCAGCCGGGCGAGGCGGGCCAGAAGGTCGTCCCGGACCTCGCCGAGGGCGACCCCGAGGTGAGCGAGGACGGCAAGACCTGGACCGTCAAGATCAAGCCGGGCATGAAGTACGAGGACGGCTCGGAGATCACCGCCGAGGACGTCAAGTACGCCATCGCGCGCAGCAACTTCGGCCCCGAGGCCCTGCCGAACGGCCCCAAGTACTACCAGGAGCACCTGGCCGACTCCGACAACTACGAGGGCCCCTACGAGGACACCGACGACCCCCTCGAGGGCTTCGACGGCATCGAGACCCCGGACGACCACACCATGGTCTTCCACCTCAAGAAGCCGTTCTACGACTTCAAGTACGTCATGGTGCAGCCGCAGTCCGCGCCGGTCCCGGCCGATGCCGACAAGGGCGAGCAGTACCAGAAGCACGTCGTCTCCTCCGGGCCCTACAAGTTCGACGGCGACTACACGCCGGGCAGCGGCCTGAACCTGGTGCGCAACGAGGAGTGGGACGCCGAGTCCGACCCGGTCCGCACCGCCCTGCCGGACCGGATCACGGTCGAGGAGGGCGTGGAGCAGAACGAGATCGACCAGCGCCTCGAGAGCGGCGACCTCGACGTCGACCTGGGCGGAACCGGCCTGGGCCCGGCCAAGAAGGGTGAGCTGCTCCAGGACGAGGACGCCAAGACGAGCATCGACAACCCGGTCAACGGTGCCCACTACTACCTGACGGTCAACACCCAGGTGGAGCCGCTGGACACGCTGGAGTGCCGCCAGGCCGTGCAGTACGCGCTCAACCGCAGCGCCGTGCACCGCGCCTGGGGCGGCTCGGCGGGCGGCGCCATGGCCAACACGATCCTGCCGCCCGTGGTCCCCGGCCACGACGAGGAGAGCGCTGTCTACCCGGCCGAGGACCCCGAGGCCCAGGAGGGCAACGTCCCCGAGGCCGAGGCCAAGCTGGAGGAGTGCGGCGAGGACGGCGGCTTCGAGACCAACCTCGGCGTGCGCAGCGACCGTCCGGCGGAGGTCTCGGCGGCCGAGGCCATCCAGGAGGGCCTCAAGCGCGCGGGCATCACGGTGAACATCAAGCAGTACCCCTCCGACACGTTCACCAACACCCAGGCGGGCTCCCCGAGCTTCGTGCACAAGGAGGAGCTGGGCCTGAACATCTACGGGTGGATGCCCGACTGGAACACCGGCTACGGCTACATGAGCAAGATCCTGGACGGCGACGCCATCAAGGACGCCGGCAACTCCAACATCTCCGAGCTGGACAACGAGGAGATCAACGAGCTCTTCGACGAGATCACCGCGATCGAGGACCCGGAAGAGCGCGACGCGATGTCGAAGAAGATCGACAAGCTCGCCATGGAGCAGGCCGTCATCGTCCCGATGGTCTACCACAAGGCCGTGCTGTACCGGCCTGACACCCTGACCAACGTCTTCTTCAACCAGAGCTGGAAGATGTACGACTACGCCACCCTCGGGACCACCAACACCGGCTGATCCCAAGCGAGCACCGCCCGGGGTGCGGCGCCGCGCGCGCCGCACCCCGGGTCTCGTTCGTCCGGGGGATCCCCCTTTCCCTAGGGAGCGACCCCGATGCGCGGCCGGAGCCGCGATGCGAGACTGGGGGCATGCCGGAGACATTGCCGATCGCAGGTCCGATGCTCGGGGCGGCCATCACCATCGTGGGGCTGCTGATCTCGTGGGTGGTCTGGCGCCGCCGGGGCGCGGCCGCGGGGCTGCGCGGCGTGGCCTGGTCGCTGGTCCCGCTCGCCGCCGGCCTCCTGGGGCTCATGGCCACGCTGTGGCGCGCCGCGGCCGACATCGTCGGGATCCTGGCCGGCCTGCTGTTCAATCCGATGGTCTGGGCCGGGGTCGCGGTGGCGGCCGTGGCGGCGGTGCTGTTCGTGGTCTCGGGGGTCATGCGGGCCCGGGGCATGGGCGGCGCCCAGGGCCGGAAGACGCGCGAGAAGAAGGCCGCCGAAGGGTCCGGCGCGGCCCCCGGCCTGGAGGGCCCCTCCGGGGCCCAGGGGCCGGCGGCCCAGGCGCCGGGCGGCTCGGCGGGCAAGGCGGGCGCCAAGGGCTCCAAGGGCTCCAAGGGCGGCGACGACGACATGGGCGACATCGAGGACCTGCTGCGCAAGCACGGGATCGAGTGAGCGGTCCTCCTCCTGCGGCGTCCCGTTAGGGGCCGCCGCTCCAGCGACGCGCGCTCCGCGAGGCGGGGCGCGCGATTAATGTCCGCTTCATGGTGTTTTATACCTTTTCTTGTCGTATGATGTGCGCCATGGTGCCGCCGCCCCCGTGCGCGCCCCCTGCGGGCGCGCCGTCAGAGGGGCGGCGGGTCCTTTCGGGCAGACTGGGTGGCGCCGGGTGAACGCCTGCCGACGTGTCGTGACATGACGGATTCGTTGGTGAGCAGTCACGATTCAGCCACAACGGTGTGATTTGGACGGACTGACATGTGAGCAGGCGTACATTGATCGCGGTGCAAACCGATCTGCACCGATCCTGTTAGCCACGTCGAGCTTCGGTGTTAAGCCGACGGGTGCGCTGGCAGATCCGGCGGCGGGCCCCGGCCCCCTGCCGGATGCGACCGGCCAGCCCGGGCCGGCCCACCCGGCCGGACCCCGAGCCGGGCGGTCGACCCATCACCGGCCGCCCGCCGGTGCCGAAGCCGCGACACTCAAGCGGAGTAGTGGGGGAGTAGTGGTGCCATGAGCGCGCCTTCGGACGCACCTGAGAAGCAGGTGGAGGACAGCGGCGCCGCAGCCGGCCAGAAGGCGTCGGCGGCCGCCAACCGGTCCCTCCGCCAGATCGCCTGGCAGCGCTTCCGCCGCGACAAGGTCGCCATGGCCGGCGCCATCGTGGTGCTGCTGCTCATCGCCATGGCGGTGCTGGCCCCCCTGCTGACCAAGCTCCTCGGGTTCCCGCCCAACGAGTTCCACCAGAGCCTGATGGACCCGCTGACCGGCGGCGCCCTGAAGGACCCGGACGACCCGGCGGCGGGCATCGACCCCTGGGGCGGCATGTCCGCCGAGCACCTGCTCGGCCTGGAGCCGGTCACCGGCCGGGACATGTTCAGCCGGATCGTCTACGGCGCGCAGATCTCCCTGCTGGTCGCCTTCGGCGCCACCGTGCTGTGCGTGATCATCGGCACCGTGCTGGGCATCGTCGCCGGCTACTTCGGCGGGGTCACCGACACCATCATCAGCCGGGCCATGGACATCTTCCTGGCCTTCCCCCTGCTGCTGTTCGCCATCGCCCTGGCCGGGGTCATCCCCGACGGCGCCTTCGGGCTGGAGGGCAACGCGCTGCGGGTGGGCCTGCTGATCTTCATCATCGGGTTCTTCAACTGGCCCTACATCGGCCGCATCGTGCGCGGGCAGACGCTCACCCTCAAGGAGCGCGAGTTCGTCGAGGCGGCGCGCAGCCTGGGGGCCGGGAGCGGGCACATCCTCTTCCGCGAGCTGCTGCCCAACCTGATCACGCCGATCCTCGTCTACTCGACCCTGCTCATCCCGACGAACATCATCTTCGAGGCCTCCCTCTCCTTCCTCGGCGTCGGGATCAATCCCCCCACCCCGAGCTGGGGCGGCATGCTGTCCGACTCGCTGGACTTCTACACCACGTCGCCCCATTTCGTGATCATCCCGGGCCTGGCCATCTTCATCACCGTGCTCGCGTTCAACCTGTTCGGTGACGGCCTGCGGGACGCCTTCGACCCCCGCTCGTCCGACTGAGCGCACGGGGGCGGCCGACCCGGGGCGGGCCGGGGGCCGCGGCGAGCATCACGCGCAACGAGAAAGGCATGGAATTGAGGAAGTCAGCACTGGGGCTTGCCGCTCTGGGGGTGTCGTCGGCGCTGCTGCTGAGCGCGTGCGGCGGCGGTGGCTCCGACGGCGGCGGCTCGGCCGGGTCCTACGACCAGGGCACCACGGAGGTCGTCAACGCCTCCGAGGAGTCCGGCGGCACCCTGCGGTACGCCATCTCCGCCAACATGGAGAGCACCGACCCGGGCAACACCTACTACGGCTACGTCTGGAACTTCAGCCGGTACTACGCCCGGACGCTGCTCACCTACAGCCCCGAGCCCGGCGCGAAGTCCACCGAGCCGGTGCCGGACATGGCCGCGGAGATGCCCGACATCAGCGACGACGGCACGTCCTACACCGTGAAGCTCCGCGACGGCCTCACCTACGAGGACGGCTCGGCGGTCACCAGCGAGGACATCAAGTACGCCGTCGCGCGCAGCAACTTCGGCGAGGACGCGCTGCCCAACGGCCCGCGCTACTTCAAGGAGCTGCTGGCCGACAGCGACGACTACGAGGGGGTCAACGCCAACCCCTCCGACCCGCTGGCCGGCTTCGACGGCATCGAGACGCCGGACGACAAGACCATCGTCTTCCACCTGAAGAAGCCCTTCGCGGACTTCCCGTACGTGCTGGTTCAGCCGCAGACCGCCCCGGTCCCGGCCGACTCCGACAAGGGCCAGCAGTACCAGCAGCGCGTCGTCTCCTCCGGGCCCTACAAGTTCGAGGACGACTGGAAGCCCGGCAGCGGGCTCACCCTCGTGCGCAACGAGGAGTGGAACGCCGACTCCGACCCGATCCGCCCGGCGCTGCCCGACCGGATCACGGTCGAGGAGGGCGTCGACCAGAACGAGATCGACCAGCGCCTGATCAACGGCGAGCTCGACGTCGACCTGGGCGGCACCGGGCTGGGCCCGGCCAAGAAGGGCGAGATCCTCACCGACGAGGCCGCCAAGGCCAACGTGGACAACCCCGAGACCGGGGCCCTGCGCTACGTGGCCGTCAACACCGAGGTCGAGCCGCTGGACGACGAGGCGTGCCGCCAGGCGGTCATGTACGCCGCCGACCACAACTCGCTCCAGCGGGCCTGGGGCGGCGCCGCCGGCGGGGAGATCCCCAACGACGTGATCCCGCCGACGATCAAGGGCCACGACCCCGACCTGGACCTGTACCCCTCCGAGGACGACAAGGGCGACCTCGACAAGGCCGAGGCCAAGCTGGAGGAGTGCGGCGAGGACGGCGGCTTCGAGACCAACCTCGGCGTGCGCAGCGACCGCCCGACCGAGGTCGCCGCGGCCGAGGCGCTGCAGGCCAGCCTCGAGCGGGTCGGCATCGAGGTCGACATCAAGCAGTACCCCTCGGACAGCTTCACCAACACCCAGGCCGGCTCGCCCGACTTCGTCCACGAGAACGAGCTGGGCCTGAACGTCTACGGCTGGATCCCGGACTGGCCGACCGGCTACGGGTTCCTCAGCTACATCGTGCACGGCGACAACATCAAGGACGCCGGCAACTCCAACGTCTCCGAGCTGGACGACGAGCAGATCAACGACATGCTCGACCAGGCCGTGGAGACCGGGGACGAGCAGGAGCAGGAGCGCCTCTACAAGGAGGTCGACCGCCGGGTCATGGAGGCCGGGGCCATCCTGCCGATCGTCTTCGAGAAGTCGGTGCTGTACCGGCCGGAGAACCTGACGAACGTCTACTTCAGCGCCGGCTACGCGATGTACGACTACATGCCGCTCGGTACGACGAACCAGTAGCGGAACCCGGAACCCCGATCCTTCGACCTGAGAGTTAGGCAGGTGAAGGCCGCGGGGGCGGCCGGGCCCGAACAGGGCCCGGCCGGCCTTCGCGGCCGGATACGTTGGTCACTTATCTTCTTCGTCGCCTCGGCGCCGGCGTCCTGCTGCTCGCCATCGTCACCCTGGTGACCTTCCTGATCTTCTACGTGGTGCCCCGCATGGCCGGGCAGACGGTCCAGCAGCTGGCCACGATGTACGTGGGCAAGGCGCCCACCGAGGAGGCCATCCAGGCCACCATCGACCGCCTCAACCTGGACCAGCCCATCGCGTTGCAGTTCTGGGAGTTCATCAAGGGCATCTTCGTCGGCGCCACCTACACCTTCGGCGGGCGCGAGGTGGTCTGCTCCGCGCCCTGCTTCGGCTACTCCTTCCAGAACTACACCGAGGTCTTCCCCGAGATCGTCAACCGGCTCCCGGTCACCTTCTCCATGGCCATCGGCGCCGGTGTGATCTGGCTGGTCGGCGGCGTCTCGGTGGGCGTCGTCTCGGCCATCAAGAAGGGCAGCATCTTCGACCGGCTCAGCATGGGCCTCGCCCTGGCGGGCGTCTCCCTGCCGGTGTTCTTCACCGGCCTGCTGTCGCTGGCCTTCCTGGTGCACGCCTGGGGCCTGTTCGACACCCCGCGCTACACCCCCTTCTTCCAGGATCCGATCGCCTGGGCGACCGGGCTGTTCCTGCCCTGGGTGACCCTGGCCTTCCTGCACGCCGCCCAGTACGCCCGGCAGACCCGGGCGGGCATGCTGGAGACGATGGGCGAGGACTACATCCGCACGGCGCGGGCCAAGGGCCTGGCCGAGTGGAAGGTGATCCTCAAGCACGGCCTGCGCCCCACGCTCACCCCGATCGTCACGATCTTCGGTCTGGACATCGGCCTGGTGCTGGGCGGTGCGGTGCTCACCGAGACCGTCTTCTCCCTCAACGGCATCGGCCGCTACGCGGTCCAGGCGATCATCTCCCAGGACCTCCCCGTGATCCTGGGCGTCACCCTGTTCGGCGCCTTCTTCGTGGTGGTCTGCAACCTGATCGTCGACCTGCTCTACGCCTGGGTGGATCCCCGGGTGCGGGTGTCCGGCTGAGTCCCGGCCCTTCCAGCAGAACTTCCGCTCCCCGCGCCGCCGCCGGCGGCCGGGGCCCGACCCGAAGGAATCACCGGCAATGACGACCACGGGCACAGGACAGGACGCCGCCGGGCCGGCGGTGCTCGTCCAGGACCTCTCCATCACCTTCCCGACGATGGACGGCGACGTCCACGCCGTCGACGGGCTCTCGTTCGAGGTGGCCCCCGGCGGCGCCCTGGGCATCGTCGGCGAGTCGGGCTCCGGCAAGAGCGCCACCTCCCTGGCGCTGATGGGCCTGCACCGCGGCACCCGGGCCAGGATCGCCGGGCGGCTGGAGGTGGCCGGCAACGACATGGTGGCCGCGAGCGACGCCCGCATCCGCCAGATGCGCGGCAACGACATCGCCATGGTCTTCCAGGACCCGATGTCCTCGCTGCACCCGCAGTACACCATCGGCAACCAGCTGATCGAGGCCTACCGGACCCACCGGCCCAAGTCCACGCGCGCCGAGGCCAAGGCGCGCGCGGTCGAGGCCCTGGACCGCGTGGGCATCCCCGAGCCGACCCGGCGCGTCAACTCCTACCCGCACGAGTTCTCCGGCGGTATGCGCCAGCGCGTGGTCATCGCCATGGCGCTGATGTGCGACCCCAAGGTGCTGCTGGCCGACGAGCCGACCACGGCGCTGGACGTGACGGTGCAGGCCCAGATCCTGGACCTGCTCGACGACCTGCGCACCGAGCTGGGCATGGCGCTCATCCTGGTCAGCCACGACCTGGCGGTGGTCGCCGGGTCGGTCGACGAGGTGCTGGTCATGCAGAAGGGCAAGGCGGTCGAGCGCGGCGAGGTGCGCAAGGTCCTCGCCGAGCCCGAGCACCCCTACACCCAGGCCCTGCTGGCGGCTGTGCCGCGGGTGGAGGTCTCCCGCGCCCAGCGCCGGGCCCAGGTCCGGGCCGACCGGGCCGCCGGGGAGGGCGGCGACGCCGCGCCGGCCGGGCGCACCGGCGCCACGGCGCTGCCCGAGGCCGACGGGTCCTGGAACCCCGACACCGACCCGCTGCTGTCGGTGGACAACGTGCGCATGCGCTTCAAGGTGCGCGGCGGCATGATGGGCAAGAGCACCGACTTCTACGCGGTGGACGGGGTCTCCTTCGACCTGCACAAGGGCGAGACGCTGGGCGTCGTGGGCGAGTCCGGGTCCGGCAAGTCGACCCTGTCGCGCATGGTCATGCGGCTGCTGGAGCCCACCGAGGGCAAGGTCCTGTTCGAGGGGCGCGACATCACCCACATCTCCGAGCGCAAGCTGCGGCCGCTGCGCCGGGACGTGCAGATGGTGTTCCAGAACCCCTACTCCTCGCTCAACCCGCGTCTGACGATCGGCGACAGCATCGGCACCGCGCTGCGGGTGCAGGGCGAGTCCGACGGCAAGCTGATCAAGCGGCGCGTGCAGGAGCTGCTGGAGCGGGTCGGCCTGGAGCCGCTGCACTACAACCGGTTCCCGCACGCCTTCTCCGGCGGTCAGCGGCAGCGCATCGCGATCGCGCGGGCGCTGATCCTGCGGCCCAAGCTGGTGATCTGCGACGAGCCGGTGTCGGCGCTGGACGTGTCGACGCAGGACCAGGTGCTGCGCCTGCTGTCGGAGCTGCAGGACGACTTCGACCTCACCTACATCTTCGTCGCCCACGACCTGGCCGTGGTGCGCCAGGTCAGCGACCGCGTCGCGGTGATGAAGAAGGGAAGGGTCGTCGAGCTGAGCGACAGCGACTCGGTCTACGAGGCCCCGCAGGACGAGTACACCCGCTCGCTGCTCAACGCCGCCCCGGTCCTCGACCCGGACGAGGCGCGCGAGCACCGCGCCGAGCGGGTCCGCCTGCGCGCGGGCAAGGGCGAGGCGGCCTAGGAGCCGCCCTGGGGCCGGCGCGGTTCAGCGGCCGCGCCGGTCCCGTTCCGGGCGGCCGGGGAGGCGAGGGCGGCGGCGATCCCCCAGGCGCCGATCACCGTGTTCCAGAACATGACGATGCCGAGGGTGGCGAAGAAGCCGTTGAGCGCCGCGGTGCGCTCGGGGTCCCCGGTGAACAGGACCAGCCCGAGGAGCACCCCGGCGCCGAGCGCGCACCCGGCGGTGGTGCGCAGCCAGGCCGCCGCCTCGCGGCGCACGGCCGCCGCGCCCGCCTTCGGCGGTTTCGGGGGCGGCGGGCCGCCGGCGAAGCGGTGGGCGAAGCGGGCGTCGGCCCACCGGATCACCGGGTGCCCCCAGGCCACGGTGAACCCCAGGTACAGGGCGCCCAGGCCGTGACCGGTGTCGGCCTGCGCCCCCGAGGCCAGGTGCAGGGCGATCGCCGCGAGCAGCACCACGTCCAGCACGGGTACGAGCAGCAGCAGGACCGTGCTGAGCGTGCGCAGGCGCAGCAGGTAGCGGACGGCCAGGCCGCCGAACAGCAGGACCCAGAACAGGGCCTCGCAGGCGAGGATGAACCCCACGATCATCGGTGTGCCCCCCGGTGTCGTCGATGGTGCCGGACCGAGCATCGCGCGGGCGCCCGCCGCGCGCATCGGCGCGGGGAGGAGACCGCCGTACGACCTTCGCTGTACGCCCGCGGGCCGTGTTCGTGCTGGGATGGAGCCGTGACCACAGGACTGCGCCGGGCCCTGGCGGAGAAGGGCGTACTGCTGGGCGCCGTCCACCGGGACCGCCGGGTCCTCGGCGGGCGGCTGTACCTGGGCAGCGCCGTGTGGGCCGCGGTGCACCTGTCGATGGGCGTGCTGCTGTGGGCGCTGGGCGCCTACGTGCACCGCGACGGCACCGCTCCGGCGGTCCTGCTGGCGACCGTGGCCGTGATGTGCGCGCTGATGCTCCTGCGCCGCACCGCCCCCGGGGCGGCGCTGGCCGCCGGGACCGCCGTCCTGGCCGTCGACACGCTGTTCGGGCCCTCCAGCGGGGTGTACCTGGCCTACGGCGACCTGCTGTACGCGGCGTGCGTGTGGGGGCGCAGGCGCAGCGCGTTCGGCGCGCTGAGCGCGGTGGCCGCCGGCGGCGCCGCCGTGGTGGCCGCCGGGGGCTGGCTGTACGCGGCCGGGCAGGTCGACGGCGCGCTGGCCTACCTGCAGCTGATCGGGCTCTACGTGATGGTGTTCGCGCTCCCGGTGGTCGCCGGGTGGAGCGTGCGGGAGCACCGGGGGCGCGCCGACCTGGAGCGCGAGCGGGCCGAGGAGCGGGTGCGCATGGCCGAGCTCGACCGCGCCCGCGCGGTGGCCGAGGAGCGGGCCCGGGTGGCCCGGGAGCTGCACGACGTCATCGCCAACCACATGAGCGCGGTCGCGGTGCAGTCCACGGCGGCGCTCTCGCGCGAGCCGTTCGACCCGGAGCTGGTGCGCCGGGTGCTGGTGGTGGTCCGGGACAACAGCGTGCAGGGACTGGAGGAGATGCGCAGGATGATCGGGGTTCTGCGGGCGGGGGAGGCGCCGGCCGGGGAGCGGATCACGCCGCGGGTCGGCGAGGCCGACCTGCTGGTGCGCACCGCCCGGGAGGCGGGGCTGGAGGTGGAGGTGCGCGAGCGCGGCGACCGGGGGCCGCTGCCGCCGCAGGTGGACGCGGCCGCCTACAGGATCCTCCAGGAGGCGCTGACCAACGCGCTGCGCTACGCGGACCCGCCGCGGGTGCGGGTCGCTCTGGACTACCCTCCCGCCGGGGGCGCGGACCGGCTGGTGGTGGCCGTGGAGAACCCGGTGGCGGGCGCCGCGCCGCCCGACCCGCTGGGGGCGGGGATGGGACTGGTGGGCATGCGCGAGCGGGCGGACCTTCTGGGCGGGGTGTTCTGCGCGGGGCCGTCCGGGGACGGGCGGCTGTGGCGGGTCCGGGCCGAGCTGCCGGTGCGGACGGAGGCCGGGCAGTGATCAGGGTCGTGGTGGCCGAGGACCAGTGGGCGGTGCGCTCGGGCCTGGTGATGATCCTGGACGGCGCGCCGGACATCGACGTCGTGGCCGAGGCCGGCGACGGCGAGGAGGCGGTGGCCGCCGTGCGGCGCACCCGCCCGGACGTGGTGCTGATGGACGTGCGCATGCCCCGCAAGGACGGCATCGCCGCCGCCCGCGAACTGGCCGGGAGCGGGACCGACGTGCTGGTGCTGACCACCTTCGACCTGGACGAGTACGTCTTCGGGGCGCTGCGGGCCGGGGCGGCCGGGTTCCTGCTGAAGAACATCGAGGCGGACGCGCTGGTCGAGGCGGTGCGGGTGGTCGCGCGCGGAGAGGGGATGATCGCTCCGGCGGTCACGCGGCGGCTGATCGCCGAGTTCGCGGTCCCGCCGGGGCGGGAGGCCGACCGGCCCGACCGTCCCCAGGTGGCGCCGGAGGCCCTGGAGCAGCTGACGGCCCGGGAGCGGGAGGTGCTGCGCTGCGTGGGCGAGGGCCTGTCCAACCGGCAGATCTCCAGGAGGCTGGGGATCACGGAGACCACGGCGAAGACGCACGTGAGCCGGATCCTGGCCAAGCTCGACCTGCGGAGCCGGGTCCAGGCGGCCATCGTCGCCCAAGAGGCCTCCGACGGAGTCTGAGGGGCGGCCTCACGACGTGTCGGGGCCGACACCTGTCCACGCCTTCAGCAGCCTCTCCAGGCCCTCGGCGAAGGCCTGCTCGTGGTCGAGCGTCGTCTCCCGCAGTGCGGTGACCGTGGGGAAGCGGCCGTCGAGGCGGGCCGGGTGGGGGCTCTCCAGGCCGCCCGCCCGGACCTCGTGGACCACGGCCCCGGTCACGTACGACTCCAGCGCCGCCGCCGCGTTCACGATGTCGCGGCCCTCCAGGCCGGCCTCGGTGAAGGCGGCGTACTGCAGCTCCAGGGAGCGCACCGCGGCCTCGGTGTCGGGGCGGCGGTTGATCAGCAGAGGGAGGGCGCCTGAGTGCTTGAGCAGGGCGGCGCGGTAGTCGTAGGCCCACGATCGCAGTCGCTCGTCCCAGGGGCGCTCGTCGGCCTCTTCCTCGTCGGCCTCCCCTTCGGCTGTCCCGTCGTCAGGGGATTCCTCGGTGTGCGCCTCGGCCCGCTCCCGGTGCACGTCGGTGATGTACTCGGCGATGGCCTCGAAGAGCTGCTCCTTGCCGAGCGGGAAGTGGTGGTAGACCGCCATGGCCTCCACCTCCATCGAGTCGCCGAGGCGGCGCATGGTCAGCCGCCGCAGCCCTTGGCCGTCGATGATGCGCAGTGCTTCGACGATGATGCGATCGGTGCTCAGACCGGCGTTGTTTCGGCTCACGGGCGCCACTCTAGATCTACTCAGTAAAGGTCCGCCACGGAGACGCGGATCCGCCTCGCCGTCGTGATCCCCGACACACTACAGTTGTGGGGCGATCGGCACGAGCACGATGGGGAGTGAGCATGGGTCTGTTCGGCCGCAAGGGCGACGAGGACGACCAGCGCCGCCTGAGCGAGGACCGCGAGCACGCGGAACGCCTTCCGGAGCTGATGAAGGCGGTCGCCGAGGCCGAGTCGGCGCTCGTCGCCGCCCACGAGGACGGCGCGGACGTGGAGGAGGTCAGCCGGCTGGGCAAGGCCCTGGACGCCGCCCTGACCGACGCCGCGCGCGCCGCCTACGCCCAGGAGCGGGTGCTGGTGGGGGCGCGGGGCTACTCCGACCGCCTCTACCGGCGCAAGCGCCTGGCCAAGCCCGAGATCCGCGTGGCCACCGAGCGCGCCGAGCGCCTGCTCACCGAGCGCGAGCGGCACCGCCTGCACGGGATCGAGCGGGTTCCCCGCCGCCCCGCCGGGGTCTGAGGTGCGCCGCCCCCTCCCCGATGGCAGGATCGGGGAGGGGGTGGCGGACCGGTGTCCGGGCGCCCCGGCGGCCCGTCGGCGAGCGTCGGGCCGCAGTGGCTGTGGGCCCCGGCGACCGCCGGGAGGACCGGACCGAGGACGGCAGGACTGGCAGTGGCGACCGAAGTCCCGGACTTCATCGACATCGACCCGGATTCGCGGGTCCCTCCCTACGAGCAGATCCGCGCCGCGATCGCGAACGCGGCGGCCGAGGGGGAGATCCCGGTCGGGTACAGGCTGCCCACGGTGCGCTCGCTGGCGGGCGGGCTGGCGGTGGCGGTCAACACGGTGGCGCGGGCCTACCGGGAGCTGGAGCAGGCGGGCGTGCTGGAGACCCGCGGCCGCTCGGGCACGTTCGTGGCCGCGGGCGGCGACGCCCAACGCGCGGAGGCGGTCGCGGCCGCGCGGGTCTACGCCGAGGCGGTCTCCCGCCTGGGCCTGGACCGGGAGGAGGCCCTGGACATCGTCGCGGCCGCCCTCCGCCAGGCGGAGGGCGGCCGCTGAGCCTTCCGCGCCTCGTGTGCCGGGGCCCTCAGGCGGGTCCGTCGTCCAGGAGGCGGGGCGCCACCTCGCTGATGGTCAGTTCCAGCTCGTCCAGGGTGGTGGACCCGTGCAGCAGCAGGACCAGCTCCTGCGTCCACACCTCGTGCAGAGCGCGGGCCAGGAGCCGGGAGCGGGCGCTGGGCGCCTCCGCGGCCTCGGGGCCGTAGGCGCTGTAGAGCACGACCGAGGTGAGGCGGTCCTGGACGGCCGAGCGCCAGTCCACGACCGAGGCGTCGGCGGAGTTGGCGGCGCGCAGCATCGCGTCGGCCAGTTCCGGCTCGCGCATGATCCAGCGGGCGGTGCGGACCAGGACCGAGGCGGCGCGCTCCCCGGGCCGGTCGCCGATCAGGGGGCGCCGGCGGATCGAGTCGTCCAGCGAGGCGATCTCGTCGGCCAGGACGGCCACCATCAGGTGCGTCTTGGAGGGGTAGTAGCGGTACAGCGTGGCCAGGGCGACGTCGGCGCGCTCGGCCACGTCGCGCATGTGCACGCTCTCCAGTCCGCCGCGTGCGGCCAGTGCGGCCGCGGCCCGGAGGATGCGGGCGCGGCGCCGCCGCTCGTTGCGCTCGCGGGCGGTGAGGTTCTGCTCGGCGGGCTGGGCGCTCACGGTCTCCCCGGGGTGCGGTGGGGGCGGCGTCGCCCCCTGGGCCGTCGTACCGGACCCACCATAACGGCCGCGGGGGCGCCGGCCTGCGCTCAGCGGCGGCCCAGGCCGATGACGGAGACGATGTAGACCAGGAGCAGCCCGAGCCAGGCGAGGGCCACGCCGCCGAGGCCCATGATCCCGCCGCTGATGGCGGTGAGGGGGATCGCGGTCACCATGGCGATGATCCCCACGATCAGCCGCGGGCTCTTCCACTGCTCGTCGTAGCTCATCCGCTGCGGACGCTGCTGCGCGGGCTGCTGTGCGGCGGCCACGTGCTCGCGCACGCGGGCGTCGATGGCGGCGTCGAGCTTGTCGGCGAGCGAGGCGGCCACGGCGTCGTCGTAGTCAGGGCCGAGCTCCCGACTGGTCTGCAACGCGGCGGAGACCTCGTCCTTGGGGGCGCGTGGTGTGGCGGGCTGCCCGGGAGTCTGCGAAGTCATGCCTCGATTGTCGCTCAGCGCGCGGCCGCTGGGCAGGGGCGGCGGTGCATCCCAGGGGGGAGTCAGGGTCTTCCCTGAGGGAAGGCGGGGCGGGTGCCCTGCGAGGGCCCCTGAAAAGGCCCCGCGCCCGCCGTGGGGCGGGCGCGGGGCCTTGTATGCGGTTTCTGGGAGGCAGGGTCAGCTGGCGAAGTCCAGCAGCTGCTGGGCGCGGCTGGGGTGCCGCAGCTTGGACAGCGACTGCTTCTCCAGCTGCCGGATGCGCTCCCGGGTCAGGCCGAGGTGCTTGCCGATCTCGTCGAGGGTGCGCGGGCGCCCGTCCATCAGGCCGAACCGCAGCGACATGATGGTGGCCTCGCGCGGCTCCAGGTCGTCCAGTGCGCGGCGCAGCTGGTCGGCCATGAGCTGGCGGTCGACGACCTCGGAGGCCTCCGAGGCGTCGATGTCCTCGATCAGGTCGCCGATGCGGGTCTCGCCGTCCTCGCCGATCGTGGAGTCCAGGCTGATCGGCTGGCGGGTGACCCGCAGCAGCTCCTCGATCTGGGCCGGGGTCTTGTCCAGCTCGTGGGCCAGCTCGTCGGGGGTGGGTTCACGCCCCAGGGTCTGGTGCATGTCCCGCTCCAGGCGGCTGACCTTGCTGAGCAGTTCCAGCACGTGGACGGGCAGGCGGATGGTGCGCGCCGAGTCGGCGAATCCGCGCTGTATTGCCTGCCGGATCCACCACATGGCGTAGGTGGAGAACTTGTAGCCCTTGGCGTAGTCGAACTTCTCCACGGCGCGGATCAGCCCGAGGTTGCCCTCCTGGACCACGTCCAGCAGGGACATGCCGCGGTCGCTGTACTTCTTGGCGACCGAGACCACCAGCCGCAGGTTGGCCTCCAGCATGTGCTGCTTGGCCTGGCGGCCGTCCTCGGCCACCCACTCCAGCTCCTCGCGCTCGGCCGCGTTCATCGCCGCGGACTCGGCACCGGTCGGCGGATCGTGCGCCTCGGGCAGCTGCCCCAGGCGGTACTCTGCGTACAGACCGGCCTCGATGCGCTTGGACAGGTCCACCTCCTGCTCGGCCGTGAGCAGCTGGCGGCGCCCGATGGCCTTGAGGTAGGTGTGCACCGAGTCGCCCATGGCGGGGGACTGGTCGTCGAGGTCGACCTCGACCTCGGCCGCCTCGGTGCCCTTCCCGCGCGCCTCGTCCTTGGCCGTGTCGAGGGCGTCTTCGAGCGCCTCGTCCTCGGTGTCGGCGTCGACCGCCTCCACCGTCGCGGCATCGTCGCCCCCGTTGGCGAGCCGCACCCCGGAGTCGGTGAGCTCCCGGAGGATGGAGCGCCCGTCGGCCGGGCTGATGCCGGCCTCGGTGAACGCCGCGCGCAGCTCCGACAGGGACAGGTGTCCCTGGGAGCGCCCCCGGGTGATGAGCTCGTCCAGCGCCGCGGACGCGGCCGCGGCGCCGCCCGCGGTGTCCGGGGTGTCCGCCACCGTGGGAGAAGTGGCTAGGGCAGTGCGCGTCATGAAGGCACCTCCCTCCCTTCCAAGACCTGTGGCACGCGGCGGCCTGGATCCGCCGTCTTGGCGCGCCAATATGTCTAACGTGTCAGAGAGTCAAATGTTCCCGGTCTCGATTGGATATCGCCGGTCGTGGTTCAGGTCACGGCCTAGGGTTCTGCGGGACGGTGGACCGCGCGGCGGACGGGACGTCCGGCCGCTGCCGGCCCCTTCGCGACGGCGGGTACCACTCCCCCCGTGGACGGATCCGGACTTCCGCGCCGACCGGGCGCCCTCGGGCGCCGAACAGAGCGGTCTGCCGTGTAGACGCCCGCAGGGCGCGATGAGTTCCCCCGATTCGCCGGATCCGTCCGACCGCTCATGATCATGCTGCCCGCGCGCGGGCGCGTCAATCGCGGACGTCCGGCGGGGTCCTCAGCGCGGCCAGGTCGGTCTTTCCCGAGGGCAGCAGGGGCAGGCGGGGGCGCAGGTCGAGTTCGCGGGGGGCGGCGTAGGGGGCCAGGCGGGCCCGGACGGCGGCGCGCAGCTCCTCCAGGTCGGGCGGGGCGTGGGGGTCGGCGGGCACGACGACGGCGGTGACGCGCTCGCCCCACTCGGGGTCGGGGCGGCCCACCACGGCGGCCTCGGCGACCGCGTCCAGGCCGGCCAGCACCCCGGCCACCTCGCCGGCCACGACCTTGTGGCCGCCGGTGTTGATCACGTCGTCGGCGCGGCCGCGCACCCGGACCCGCCCGTCGCCGTCCACCGACCCCAGGTCGCCGGTGCGCAGCCAGGCCGGCCCGTCGCCGTCGCGCACCAGCGCCGAGGCGGTGTCCCCGGCGGGTCCGCGGTAGCCGGAGAACAGCACCGGCCCGGACAGCAGGATGCGCCCTTCGGCGTCGGTGCGGGCGCGCACGCCCTCCAGCGGCCGGCCGTCGTAGACGCACCCGCCGCAGGTCTCGCTCATCCCGTAGGTGGTGACGATCCGGCCGCCCGCCTCGCGGGCGGCGCGCAGCAGCGGGCCCTCGGCGGCGGCGCCGCCCAGCAGGACGCTGCCGAACAGGGACAGGTCGGCCCCGGCGGCGAGCAGGCGGCGCAGCTGGGTGGGGACCAGCGACACGTGCGGGCGGTGCTCGGCGGCCGCGGCCATGACCGCCTCGGTGTCGAAGGGCGTGTGCAGCGGCTCGGTTCCCCCTTGCAGGGCGCGCAGCACCACCAGCAGGCCCGAGATGTGGGCGGTGGGCAGGGTGCACAGCCAGCGGTCCCCGGGCCGGGCGCCGATCCGCTCCAGGGAGGCGTGCGCCGAGTGGCGCAGGGCCGCGGCGGAGAGCAGCACGCCCTTGGGTGTGCCGGTGGACCCGGAGGTGGCGATGGTCAGGGCGGTGTCGTCGGGGACCGGTTCGGCGCCGGGCAGGGGCCGCACCCCGTCGGGGGTGTGCAGGGCGGCCGGGCGCAGCGCGTCCAGCAGGGCGCGCACGCGCGGCTCGGGCAGCGCGGGGTCGATCGGCAGAAGGGCCGGACCGCTCCCGTCGAGCGCGGCGGCCAGGAGTTCGCTCAGGCGCGCGGGCTCGGGGCCCAGGAGCGCGTGCAGTCGTCGTTCCGGCACGTCCCCCGAGGGTAGCCCACGGTGGCGGGCGTGCGGCCGCGCCCCCGCGGGCTACTAAGCTCATCCGACGTACCGTCCGGTACCGGGAGTCGCCCGGGCCGGCCGGCACGGCGCAATGGCCGACGTCTGGCTAGAGGAGATGACGACATCGTGAGTGGCGTGAAGTGGCAGCGGTCGGGTGAGTACTCCGACATCATCTACGAGACCGCCGAGGGCATCGCCAAGATCACGATCAACCGGCCGGAGGTGCACAACGCCTTCCGCCCCCAGACGCTGTTCGAGCTGCAGGACGCCTTCAACGTCGCCCGCGACGACTCCGGGGTCGGCGTGGTCATCCTCACCGGCGCCGGCGACAAGGCCTTCTGCTCCGGCGGGGACCAGAAGATCCGCGGCGAGGACGGCTACATGGGCGACGACACGGTGGCCCGCCAGGGGATCGGCCGGCTGAACGTGCTCGACCTGCAGGTGCAGATCCGCCGGATGCCCAAGCCGGTGGTCGCCATGGTCGCCGGCTGGGCGATCGGCGGCGGCCACGTGCTGCACGTGTGCTGCGACCTGACCATCGCCGCCGACAACGCGCGGTTCGGCCAGACCGGACCGAAGGTCGGCTCGTTCGACGGCGGGTACGGCTCCTGGCTGCTGGCCCAGACCGTGGGGCTGAAGAAGGCCCGCGAGATCTGGTACCTGTGCCGCCAGTACACCGCGGAGGAGGCCCAGGACATGGGCCTGGTCAACACCGTGGTGCCGCTGGAGCGCCTGGAGGAGGAGACCGTGGCCTGGGCCCGGGAGATGCTGGAGAAGTCCCCGCTGGCGCTGCGCATGGTCAAGGGCGCGATCAACGCGGTCAGCGACGGCGCGGCGGGCATGCAGCAGTTCGCCGGTGACGCCACCATGCTCTACTACATGAGCGAGGAGGCCCAGGAGGGGCGGGACGCCTTCAAGGAGAAGCGGCGGCCGGAGTTCGACCGCTTCCCCCGCCGCCCCTGAGCCGGGCCGAGGGGGAGGGGGCCGCGATGGCCGGGACGGCCGAGCGTGACGCGGCGGGGCGGGCGTTCTCGATCCCGATGAGGACGCGCTTTCGCGGCGTGCGGGCCCGGGAGGGCCTTGTCGTGCGCGGGCCGGCGGGGTGGGGCGAGTTCTCGCCCTTCGCCGAGTACGGGCCCGCCGAGTGCGCCCGGTGGTGGGCCGCGTGCCGCGAGGCGGCCGAGGAGGGCTGGCCCGAGCCGGTGCGCGACGGCGTTCCGGTGAACGTCACGGTCCCGGCGGTGGGGCCGCAGGAGGCGGCGCGCATCGTGGCCGCCGGCGGCTGCCGCACCGCCAAGGTCAAGGTGGCCGAGCGCGGCCAGGACCCCGCCGAGGACCTGGAGCGTGTGGAGGCGGTGCGCGACGCGCTGGGCCCTTCGGGCCGGATCCGGGTGGACGCCAACGGCGGCTGGGACGCCGACACCGCCGTGCGGATGCTGCGCGCGCTGGACCGGTTCGAGCTGGAGTACGCCGAACAGCCGTGCCCGTCGCTGGAGGAACTGGCGCGGGTGCGGCGCCGCTCGGGGGTCCCCGTGGCGGCCGACGAGTCGATCCGCAAGGCCGAGGACCCGATGCGGGTCCGGGCCGCCGAGGCCGCCGACATCGTGGTGCTGAAGGTCCAGCCGCTGGGCGGAGTGCGCCCCGCTCTGCGGGTGGCCGAGGCGTGCGGGCTGCCCGTGGTGGTCTCCAGCGCGGTGGAGACGTCGGTGGGCATCGCCGCGGGGGTGGCCCTGGCCGCCGCGCTGCCGGAGCTGCCCTATGCCTGCGGCCTGGCGACGGTGCAGCTGCTCCGGTCCGACGTGTGCGCCGAGCCGATGCTCCCGGTCGGCGGGGTGCTTCCGGTGCGTCGGCCGGAGGTGGACCCGCGTCTGCTGGAGGCGGTGGAGATCGCTCCTGAGGGCTGGAGGGACCGGATGTCGGCCGCCCGTGCGGCGGCGCGGGGGTGTGGCGCCGCCTGAGCGGGGAACAGGCGTTGGCACGCCCGCACCTCCGGTGCGCCGGCGCACCGTCCGTTCAGGGAGGCGGGGAACCGGGCGCGGACCGGACTCCCGGGGCCCTTGGGCGGTGGCAGACAGGGGCGGTGGGGTTCGCACCGCACGGCCCTGAGGGCTGTTCTCAGGTCGCGAGCGATCCGTCGCCATTCCTTTCGGCCCGGTCCCGGGGCCGGGAAAGTGGGGAGTTTCGCACCCGCGGGGGGACCATGCGGCGGCGGTGGGCCGTTGCACCCGATAGGGGGTTCGGCGGAGGTTCCGCCGGTACTGTCCTGAAGACGACTACGTGAGAGCTGTTCTGCATGAATCCTTCGACCGCGATGGCGCGGGTCCTCGTCGATGAGCTCGCCCGCTGCGGGCTGGCCGAGGCGGTCGTCGCCCCGGGGTCGCGCTCGACCCCCTTGGCGCTGGCCCTGGTCGCCCACCCCGGCGTGCGCGTCCACGTGCGCATCGACGAGCGGTCGGCGGCGTTCTGCGCGCTGGGCCTGGCGCGCGCCTCGCGCCGCGCGGTCGCGCTGGTGTGCACCTCGGGCACGGCGGCTGCCAACTTCCACCCGGCCGTGATGGAGGCCGACCACGCCGGGGTGCCGCTGCTGGTCCTGACCGCCGACCGGCCGCCCGAGCTGCGCGCCACCGGCGCCAACCAGACGGTGGACCAGATCCGCCTCTACGGCCCCGCCGTGCGCTTCTTCGCCGAGGCCGGGGTGCCCGAGCCGGTGCCGGGCATGGTCGCCTACTGGCGGTCGCTGGCGTGCCGCGCCTGGGCGGCCACCGGCCCCGACCACCCCGGGCCGGCCCACCTCAACCTGGCCTTCCGCGAGCCGCTCGTGCCGGACCAGTGGCCGGACGCCCCGGAGTGGCCCGAGCCGCTGGACGGGCGCGCCGAGGACGCGCCGTGGTTCACCGGGCCCGCCGTGCCGGGCGCGCCCGAGCCGGTGCGGGCCCCCGCCGTGGAGCGGGGGGGGATCGTCTGCGGCGACGGCGACTACGACCCGGTGCCCTTCCTGGCGCTGTCGGCGCGCACGGGGTGGCCGCTGCTGGCCGAGCCCACCTCCAACGCGCGCCGCGCCGAGGCGGCCTCCGCCTACCGGGAGCTGCTGGCCAACCCCGCCTTCGCGCGTGAGCACGTGCCCGACCTGGTGGTCAGCGTGGGGCGCCCGGGCCTGTCCCGGCAGCTCCTGTCCTATCTGCGCAGTGCGCGGCGGCACATCGCGGTGGGCGACCCGCGCCATTTCGCCGATCCGGTGCGGACCGCCTGCCAGGTGGTGCCGGCGCTCGCGGCGCCCGAGGGCGCCGACCCGGACACCGCCTGGGCCGCGTCCTGGAGGCGGGCCGAGGCGGCGGCGCGCGCGGCCGTGGACGGGGTGCTCGACGCCGAGGAGGCGCTCAGCGAGCCCCGGCTGGCCCGGGACCTGGCCGCGCAGCTGCCGAACGGGTCACTGCTGTTCGCCGGGTCGAGCATGCCGATCCGCGACCTGGACGCCGCGATGGCCTCCCGCTGCGGGGCGCGCATCATCGGCAACCGCGGGGTGAGCGGCATCGACGGCACGGTCTCCACGGCGGTGGGCGCGGCCCTGGCCCACCAGGCCGACGGCGGCGGGGGCGCCTTCGCCCTGCTGGGGGACCTCGCGGTGCTGCACGACCAGAACGGCCTGGTCATCGGTCCGGGCGAGCCCAGGCCGGACCTGGCGGTGATGGTGGTCAACAACGACGGCGGCGGCATCTTCTCCGGCCTCGAGCAGGCGGGGCACCCGGACTTCGAGAGGGTCTTCGGCACGCCGCACGGGGTGTCGATGGAACGGGTGGCGGCCATGGCCGACGTCGGCTACACGCGCCTGGAGTGGGCGAGCGACCTGCCCAAGGCGCTGCTCGGCGAGGGGCTGCGGCTGATCGAGGTGCGCACCGGCCGGTCCGACGCGGCGGCGCTGCGCGCCCGCATCCAACAGGCCGTGGACCGGGCCCTGGAGGGATGACCCGCCCCGGGCGCCTGAGGTGCCCCCGGGGCGGCAGGGTGCTCCCTGCAGTGGTCGGGATCCGTTCCCACCACAGCCCGACACGACCGGCGACGGCCGCCTAGGGGTTCGTGGGGTCGTTTCCGTCGGCCGTGTTCCGCGGTGCCTCAGTCCACGTCGAGCACGGCCTTGCCGCGCAGGCGGCCTTCGAGCAGTGCGCGGGCGGCCTCCTCGTGGCGGGTCCACGGGTCCCGCCGGACGATGCCCGGGTCCAGGCGGCCCGAGGCGACCTCGGCGGCGAGCCAGGACAGGTCGCCGGAGAAGTCCGGGACGGGCTCGCCCAGCAGGTAGAACGTGCGGATCGACCGGTCGTGGCGGCCGCCGTAGGCGTTGAGCGCGTCGGTGGGCAGGACCGCGGCCGCCTCCGAGGAGCGGCCCACGTTGACCAGCGTCCCGCCGGCCTCCAGGGCGGCGAAGGCGCTCACCAGGGCGGGCCCGCCGACGTTGTCGACCACCCCGGCGACCGGTTCCCGGACGTCCGCGGCGTCGGAGCGGACCTCGTCGGCGCCGAGCGCTCGCAGGACCTCAGCGGATGCCGGGTCCCTGCTGATCGCCACCACCTGGGCCCCGGCGCGCGCGGCGAGCTGGACGGCGAACCGTCCGACGCCGCCGGTCGCGCCGGTGACCATGACCCGGCGGCCCACCAGCTGCCCCAGGCGCCGCAGCACGTGCAGGGCGGTGAGTCCCGCGACCGGGAGGGCGGCGGCGGCCCCCGGGTCGGCGCCGTCGGGCACGGTGCCGAGCATGGACGCCGGCACCGCCCGGAGCCGGGCCCACCCCGCATGGCCGAGGGTGACGACGCGGGCGCCCTCCGGCGGCCCCGACCCGTCGGCGGCGGGGCGGACCACCACCCCTGCCGCGTCCCAGCCGATGACCGTCCCGTCCGGCGCCTCACCCCGGGCGGCGTCGGCGACCTCCCCGTAGTTGAGGGAGACGGCCTCGACCCGCACCAGGGCCTCGTCCCGCTCGGGGACCGGGTCGGGCACCTCGGCCATGGCCAGGCGGGTGGGGGCGGCGTGGTCGATGACGAGTGCGCGCATGTCGCTCCTTCACGAAAAGTGCCACAGAGTGGCATTTGCGCTTCCGGAGCATACGCCACGTTTCGGCGGCCGCGCTACACTGGCTCCGATGACGCCCTCCGACCCGCCCGCCTCGCTGCGCGAACGCAAGAAGGTCCGCACCCGCCAGGCGCTGGCGGACACCGCCGTGACGCTGTTCGGCGAGCGCGGATTCGACGCGACCCCGCTCGACGAACTGCTCGAGGCCGTCGAGGTGTCGCGGCGCACCTTCTTCCGCTACTACCGCTCCAAGGAGGACGTGGCCCTCACCGCCGCCAAGGAGCTGTGGAGCGTCTTCCTGGAGGTCCTGGACGAGGCCGAGGGGCCGAGGACCGGACCGCTGCGCGACGTCTTCCGCGACACACTGCTGGCCGCGCTGTCGCGGATGGACGAGGACTGGAACCGCCGGTTCCGCACCACCCTCCGGCTGACCGCCGAGTCCCCGGCGCTCGAGGGCCACTCGCTGCACCACTGCGCCGAGGTGCAGACGGAGTTCCGGAGGCGGCTCGACGCGCCGGACGGCCTGGAGCTGCGGCTGCTGGTCGAGTTCTGCGTGGCGGCGTGGAGGAGCGCCCTGGACGAGTGGCTGCCGGCCTGCGAGCCAGGAGAGCTGCCCGGGCACGTCCGCCGCGCCTTCGCCGGCATGGACGCCGCCCTGCACCTGGAGGCGTAGGGCGGGGCACAGGGTGTCGCCGGTCACGGCGCTGGTACCGTCGCCCCCATGGCCTACATCCTCCACATGACCGAGCACGCGCGGTGGCAGGAGGGGGGCGACATCACCGCCGAATCCCTGGACACCGAGGGGTTCGTGCACGCCTCCCCGGACGAGGCCACGCTCCTGGCGGTGGCCGACGCCTTCTACCGGGGGACCGACGAGCAGATGGTGGCCCTGGTCGTGGACAGCGGGATGGTGGACGCGGAGGTGCGCTGGGAGGCGCCCGCGCCGGCGCCGCCCCCGGGGGTCGGCCCGGACGCGCGCTTCCCCCACGTGTACGGCCCGATCCCGCGCCGCGCCGTGGTGGGGGTGCGCTACCTGCGCCGCGACCCGTGGGGCGGCTTCACCGGCGTCGACCGGCGCAGCCCCACCGCGGAGGCGCTGGACCTGCTGCCGCACCCGGAGGGCGGCTGGTACCGCCAGACGTGGCGCGCCCCGGTGCGCACCGAGCCGGAGGGCTACCCGGGGCCGCGCGACGCGGCCAGCGCCATCCACTTCCTGCTCTGCCCGGGCGAGGAGTCGCGCTGGCACCGGGTCCGCTCGGACGAGCTGTGGGTGTTCAACCGGGGCGGGCCGCTGCGGATGCTGCTGGGCGGGACCGGGGACGAGCCGCAGGAGGAGCGCCCGCAGGTGCTGGGGCCCTACGTCGAGGCCGGGGAGCGGCTCCAGCTGCTGGTCCCGGCCGGCACCTGGCAGGCGGCGCGCCCGCTGGTGGGCGAGGAGGCGCTGGTGACCTGCATCGTCGCCCCGGGGTTCGAGTTCGCGGACTTCGAGGCCCTGCGGGAGTGAGCGCCGCCGGGCGCGGGCCCCTTCAGCCGTCGGTCAGGGCCTCGCGCATGACGCGGAACTTGGAGTCGGCCTCGGCCAGCTCGGAGCGCGGGTCGGAGTCGGCCACGATGCCGCAGCCCGCGAACAGGCGCGCCCGCGACCCCGACACCTGTGCGCAGCGCAGCGCGATCGCCCACTCGCCGCGCCCCTGGCCGTCGACCCACCCCACCGGGCCCGCGTAGCGCCCGCGGTCCATCCCCTCCAGCTCGGCGATGAGCTCCACCGCCGCCCGGGTGGGGGTGCCGCCCACCGCCGCCGTGGGGTGCAGGGCGCCCACCGCGTCCAGCGTCGAGACCCCCGCGCGCAGCCGGGCCGAGGCCGGCGAGGCCAGGTGCTGCACGTTGGCCAGCCGCAGCAGCTCGGGCGACGACGGCGCCGAGACCTCCTCGGCCAGCGGGTCCAGCGCCGCGCGCAGCGAGTCGATCGCATAGCGGTGCTCCTCGGCGTCCTTGGCCGAGGAGAGCAGGTCCCGGGCGAGTTCGGCGTCCTCGGCGGCGGTGGCGCCCCGGGGGCGGGTCCCCGCCAGCACCAGCGACTCCACCCGGTCGCCCGCGCGGCGCAGGAGCAGCTCGGGGGTGGCGCCCACCAGGCCGTCGACCGCGAAGGTGTAGCAGTCGGGGTGGGCGGCCGCGAGCCGCCCCAGCAGGGTGCGCACGTCGATGCCGCGCTCGGCGTCGGCGAGCGCGTCGCGCGCCAGCACCGCCTTGGCCAGGCCGCCGGCCCGGATGCGCTCCACCGCCGCGCCCACCGAGCCGCACCACTCCTCGGCCGTGCGCGAGCCCGGGCCCCAGGTCAGCGGCCCCACCGGGCGCAGCGGCGCCCCCGGTGCGGTGAGCGCGCCGGGGTGGCCGCCCGGCCGGTGCGCGCCGATGGTGGTCAGCCAGGTGCGCCCGTCCCGGCGCCCGGCCACCACGCTGGGCACGACCAGCACCGATCCCGGCGAGCGCGCATC
Source organism: Nocardiopsis baichengensis YIM 90130 (assembly GCF_000341205.1). NCBI lineage: Bacteria > Bacillati > Actinomycetota > Actinomycetes > Streptosporangiales > Nocardiopsidaceae > Nocardiopsis > Nocardiopsis halophila. The sequence continues at coordinate 49,840 of NZ_ANAS01000001.1, forward strand.
GAAGGTGAAGGACCCGAAGGCGACCGGTCCGGTCCCCGGCAGGTCGATCGCGTCGTCGACCTCGGCCCCGGAGAACAGCTCCCGCACCGCCTCGGCGGCCCCGCCGAAGCGGTCCGCCCCGTGCGGCCCGGCCTCGGCGGGCGGCTCCACGCGGGCCGCCTCGCCCCAGGCGACCAGCCCCTCGCCGCCTCGGAGCCAGCACAGGGGCGCGGCGGGGGGCAGGTGGGACAGCAGGGAACGCCGGTCGCGCAGCTCGACGGTGCGGACGACCAGGCGTGACGGGGATGCAAAGGCGACACTCACGACATTCGAGTCTAGGGAGTCGGCGGAGAGGGCGTGCCCATCTGCGCGGATCCGGGGACGGGTGTGACGGAGGCGCCGCTAGGCTGTCCCGGGAATCGGTGGAATCGGCGGAACGCGGGGAAAGGCGGGCACGGGGGACATGCGGAGGCTGTTGCGCTGGGCGGCGACGGCCGCGGCGCTGCCGGTGCTGGCGGCGTGCACGGGGACGCCTCCCGAGGACGCGGGGCCCGCGGAGGCCGGCGCCGACGCCCGGCCGATCCCCGCCGAGTGCGAGGCCGCGGCCGATCTGCCCAAGCGGCAGATGCGCGGGGTGTGGCTGACCACGGTCCGCAACATCGACTGGCCCTCCGAGCCGGGGCTGGAGGCCGAGGAGCAGAAGGAGGAGCTGCGCGCGCAGCTCGACGACGCCGCGGAACTGGGCCTCAACGCGGTCTTCTTCCACGCCCGGCCCACCGCCGACGCCGTCTACGCCTCGGACAAGGAGCCCTGGGCGCGCTACCTGACCGGCGAGCAGGGGGGCGACCCGGGCTACGACCCCCTGGAGTTCGCCGTCCGGGAGGCGCACGCGCGCGGGCTGGAGCTGCACGCCTGGTTCAACCCCTACCGCGTCGGCTGGAAGGACCCCGACCTCGACGGGCTGAGCGGGGACCACCCGGCCGTCGAGCACCCCGACTGGCTGGTGGAGTACGACGACCAGGGCTGGCTCGACCCCGGGCTGCCCGAGGTGCGCGAATGGGTCACCGGCGTCGTCATGGACGTCGTGGACCGCTACGACGTGGACGGGGTGCACTTCGACGACTACTTCTACCCCTACCCGGCCGGCGGCGAGGAGTTCGACGACGACGCGAGCTGGGAGGAGTACGGCGACGGAGGGGACCGCGACGACTGGCGGCGCTCCAACGTCGACGCGCTGATGGCGGACGTGCACGCGGCCATCGAGGAGTCCGAGCCGTGGGTCCGGTTCGGGGTGAGCCCCTTCGGCATCTACCGCAACGCCGACAGCGGCCCGGGCGGCTCCGACACCGAGGGCCTGGAGTCCTACTCGGCCCAGTACGCCGACACCCGGGCCTGGATCGAGCAGGGCAGCGTGGACTACCTCGTGCCCCAGCTGTACTGGGAGCGCGGGTTCTCCGCCGCCGACTACGAGGTGCTGGCGCCCTGGTGGGCCGAGGAGGTGCGGGGCACGGGCGTGGACCTGTACATCGGCCAGGCCGCCTACCGCGTCGGCGAGGACGGCGAGAAGGCCTGGGAGGGCGACGGTGCGCTCGCCCGCCAGCTCGACTTCAGCGGTGGGCTGCCCGAGGTGGGCGGCGACGTGTTCTTCTCCATGCAGGACCTGCGGGGCCGGGCCCAGGGGGCGATGGAGCGGCTGTCCGAGGACCACTACGCCCTGCCGGCGCTGCCGCCCCGGGCCGAGGGCGGTGAGGGGCGCCCCGACCCGGTCGGGGGGCTGGGGGCCGAGCGCACCGGGGACGGCGGCGTCCGGTTGTCGTGGGACCCGGTCGAGGGGGCGCGCTCCTACGCCGTGTACCGGGTGGCGGGGGACGGGGCCGACGACCCGTGCGCGCTGGCCGGCCGCGACAACCTGGTGGGCGTCGTGGGGGCGGGGGACGGGCCCTCGTTCACCGATGCCGCCGCCGGTGCCGCCGAGGACGGCTCCGGGGGCGGCGATGAGGGGCTGCGCTACTTCGTGACCGCCCTGGACCGGTACCGCACCGAAGGCGCGCCGGGCGAGGGCGAGGCGGTCGCCGCCCCGACGGGGTGAGCAGGACCGCACCCCGCGGTCAGGAGGGAATTCCCCGAACCGGATGACAGCGGACCCGCTCCCGGATAGAAAAGCGGGTACCGGGGGCGGGGCCGCCGTATCACCGGGGCGGTCCGGCGCTCCCCCTGCCGTTGCGAAAGGTGGCGCCATGGCTCTGCGCGAATACGAGGAGCGGATCCTGGCCGCGATCGAGCACCGCCTCAGCGAGGACGACCCGGTCCTGGCGGGGCGCCTGCAGTCGTTCGGCGACGGTGACCCCGGATTGTCGGACCGGCCCGCAGACGGCGACCTGAAGTGGCGGGCCTGGCTGGTCTGCGCGATCGTCGCGGCGATGGTCCTGCTCATGGTGCTGGGACTGCTCCTGCTCGCACCCCCGGCCGAGGCCCCGGCGGGCCCCGGGGAGCAGCAGGACGTGGACGTGGTCAGCGCCGTGGGCGGCTCGGCCCGGTGACCCGGCCCCGCCCGCCGGAGCGGCCCGACCCCGGTCCACTGGGGCGGGAAGGACCGCCTCCGGTCACACTGCCGGTCGGGAACGCCCTGGCTCCTGAGATGTGTTCCTGGGGGACTCCGAGACGGGACCGGCCGTCCTCGCGGCCGACATGTACAGCCTGGTGACTCGCCCCTGCCCGAGGCGGTGTCGGATCTGCGCCGTAGGGCGGGGCGTCGGCGGCCTTCGCCCGGTAAAGCGGTAGTGGGGGTGGGAGCCCGCCCGCCGTCCGGGACCCTTGGGAACGGCGAGGCCGCCCGGGGCGCACACCCCGGGCGGCCTCTCGTCTCGACGCGTGGGGCCGGTCCCGGCCCTGACGGGTCAGAAGGTGTTGGCGAACTCGGCGGCCACGGGGCCGGCGACCGAGCCGCCGCCTCCGCCGCCCTCGACCACCGCGGCGAAGGCGATGTCGCCCTTGTAGCCGACCACCCACGCGTGGGTCTCCAGCTCATCGTCCTCACCGGAGGCGGTGCCGAACTCGGCCGAGCCCGTCTTGGCGTACACCTCGCCCTCGAACCCGGAGCTCTCGGCGGTGCCCTCGGTGACGACCGCGCGCATCATCGGCCGGATCTGCTCGGCGTGCGCGATCGGCCTGGGGTCGGGCTTGTCCTCCAGCGCCGGGTCGGTCACCAGCGCCGGGGAGCGCCAGGACCCGTCGGCGATTGCCGCGGGCACGGTGGCCATGTGCAGCGGGGTGCTGATCACCTGGCCCTGGCCGATGCTCTGCGCGGCGAGCAGGCCGTTGCCGTCGGGCTGGGGGAAGGACGGCTTGCGGGCGGGGATGCCCACGTTGAGCTCGGCGTTCATGCCGAACTCCTCGGCCGTGGCCGCCAGCTGCTCGCCGCTGAGCCGCTGCACCACCGCCTGGACCAGGGCGGTGTTGCAGGAGGTGGCGAAGGCCTCGCTCATCGTCTGGGCGCCGTAGGCGGCGTCCCCGGCGTTCTTGAAGCCCAGCGCCTCCTTCGGGCAGTCCATCGGGTCCGAAGTCGTCATGCCGTTCTCCAGCAGCGACTCGTAGGTGATGATCTTCAGCGAGGAGCCGGGCGCGTACTGCCCGTCCAGGGCGCGGTTGAACCCGGCGGCGTTGTTGGCGACCGCCAGCACCTCGCCGGTGGTGGTGCGCACCGCCACCAGCGAGGTCGGCTTGCCCTCGGTGGTGACCGCCGCGGCCGCGGCGTCCTGCAGGGCCGGGTCGATGGCGGTGGTGACGTCCTTGCCGGGCTCGCCCTCCAGGGTGGCCACCACCGGGGCGTCGGGGTCCTCGGCCGCCGCCTCCTCCTCGCCGACCGGGGCGACGCGGATGGAGGTGGACATCTCGCCCGCCAGGCGCTCCTCGTACTGCTGCTGGATGCCGCCCTGGCCGACCGGGTCGCCCTCCTGGTAGCCGGCGCCCAGCCGCTCCACGTCCTCGGCGGTGGCCGCCCCGACCGACCCGGTGAGCATCTTGATCGAGCCGGAGGCGTCCTCGGTGTCCAGGCGCGAGCCGTCGGAGGCCAGGATGCGGCCGCGTTCGCCCAGCACGTTGGCGCGGATGAGCGTCGTCCCGTCGGACAGCTCGGGGTGCACCACGTCGGGGGTGAAGTCGACCTTCCACTCCCCGTCCTGGCGCACCAGCGGCAGCTCGCCCTCGTAGGTCCAGTCGCCGGCGCTGCTCAGCGACAGGGTGGCGGTGAACGGGGCGGTGGCCGAGCCGTCGCCCTCGCTGATCTCGCCCACCTCGATGGAGGCCTTCTCGACCCCGAGGTTCTCGTCGAGGCCGGTGAGCAGCTTCTCGGCGTCGCCGCCGGTGGTCTGTGCCGCCATGGCCGCGTAGTCACGCTCGCCCCAGGCGGCGGCGTAGGCGTCGGCGGTGCCCTCGGGACCCGCCGGCCTGCCCCGGACGAACCAGGCGGTGACGCCGCCGATGAGGACGACGGCGAGGACGGCGGCCCCGATGCCGATGAACAGGCCTTTGCGGGAGCGCTTCTTCGGCTCGGGGTCCTCGTCGAACGGGCCGTAGGGGCCGCCGGGGCCGCCGGGGCCGCCGGGATCGGACGGTCCCGACGGGGTGGGCCCGGAGGAGGCGTCCGAGGGCACTCCGGGGGGAACGGCGAAGGTCTGCGTGCCGGGCCCGGTGTCCCCGCCCGCCGGCGTCCCGCCGTAGGGGGCGCTCTGTGCGCCGTACGTGTCGTCGGGGATCTCGTCGGACTCGGGGAACGGGGAGCGCTCGGCGTTCGGGAATGCGGGGTTGGACGACTCGTCCAGGTAGGAGCGTCCGTCCGGCGCGGCGCCGAACCCGCCGGGCGGTGTGGAGGCGCCCTGGTCGCGGTCCCCGTACAGGCCCTCCCCGTACGCGCCGTGGGCGTCGTGCGGCTGCCCGCCCTCGGGGACGGGGGGCGGCGTGTATCCCTGGGCGATGGTCTCCGAGGGCTCTGAGACCCCGTCTGCGGGTCGGGGAGCGCTCTGCCACCCGAAGGTATCGCCCGCAGGGCCCGCCGGGCCCGCCGGGCCCGAGGAGGGCATCGTGGAGTCGGGGGAGGCGTCGGGGGCCGGGGCGCCGTACTCCTGAGGAGGGAAGGCGGAGGTGGCCCAAGGAGCGCGGTCGCCGACCTCGGCGGCGCCCGGCTCGGGGTCGGTCGGGGGTGCGAAGCGCGAGAGGGAGGTGTCGGCCTCCTGGACGGGCTGCGGGGAGGGCTCGAACGGGGCACCGGTGAGGTCCCCGCCGCCGGTCCAGGGGGAGTCCTGGCGGCCGGGGCCGTCGGCGAACGGCGGCCGGGCCTCCTCGGAGAAGCCGCCACCGAGGACGTCCCTCCCTCGGGACGGGTCGTAGGCCTGAGGGCTCTCAGTGGCGCCAGGCGCGTCCGTCGGAGGCTCGGGGTGGTCGCCCCCGCTCGGGGCCCCGGGTGGCGGGGAGAAGGAGGCCTGAGGGTCGGAAGGGGGCGAGGACGCGGACGGAGACGGCGTCACCGGGTCGTTCGCGTCGCTGGGGGCGTCCCAGTCACTACGGGAGGGGGCGCTCTCGCCGCCATGGGTCTGCGGAAGAGGACCGGTCTCCACAGGGGACGGGGCGTCGCTCCCACCAGGGTCGCCGTCGGGGCCCTCGGAGGAGGCGGCCCCGGCGGCACCGGCACCTGCACCGGGGACGCCGGACGGGCGCGGCGGCGCCTTCCAGTCGATGCCGCCGTCGCTGCCCCGGCCGGGGGCACCCGGCCCCGACGGGTAGGGGCGCTCGGCGCCGGAGGGGACGCCGGGCGGCCCCTGCTCGTTCCGCTCGGAGGGTGCCGTCGGCAGAACATAGGGGTTGCGGGGCTGGGCGGACTCCGCCTCCTCCCGAGTACCGGCGGGCGGCGGGGGAGGCGCCGCTCCTCCGTCGCTCTCCTGGTCGCGCCGGGGGAACGCGTCGTCGTCCTCTCCCGGTGTCCACCTGTCGTCCACGCCTGATTCGTCCTTCCCGGGGTGCACCGCCCCCGCGTGCGCAGGGGCACGGCTCGGCGTCGCCGCCGAAGGGGGGAGCGGGCGGTCCCTCCGGGCGCGGGCACGGGCCCTCGGGGCCCGTGCCCGCGATCCGGTCCGGCCGATCGCCTCGCCGTGTACGTCTGAGCCAGGAACGACGATAGCGGCCGGTGAGGGGCCCAGTGTCCCGGATCAGTCCTCGCCGCGGGCGATCCGGGTCATCGCGTCGCGCTCGCGCACCTTGACGCGCTTGCGGCCCTCGGCCTCACCCAGGGACTCCTCGTGCGCCTCCAGCCGCCGCCACCCCTCGAAGGTGGTGTAGGGCACTCCGCGCTCCTCCAGCAGCCGCAGGAACGACTCCGGCTCGGGCGCCTCGGGCTCGGGGAAGGCCGCGCGGTCCTCCACCAGGTTGGTGACGGTCTCCAGCGCGTCGCCCTTGGTGTGGCCGATCAGGCCGACCGGGCCGCGCTTGATCCAGCCGGTGGCGTAGACGCCGGGGACGTGCCGCTCGTCCATGTCGAGCACCCGGCCGCCCTCGTTGGGCACGACGCCGCGCTCCTCGTCGAAGGGCAGGTCGGCCAGGGGCGAGCCGAGGTAGCCCACCGCGCGGTAGACGGCCTGGACCTCGTGGTCGATGAACTCGCCGGTGCCGCGCACCCCGCCGTCGCCGGTCAGCTCCATGCGCTCGGTGCGCAGGCCGGTGACGCGGTCCTCGCCGAGCACCTCGGCGGGGCGGTGCAGGAAGTGCAGGTGCAGGCGGCGCGGCTCGCCGCGCGGGTCCCGGATGGCCCAGTTCTGCAGGACCTTGACGTTGGTCTTGACCTGGTTGGACTCCTCGGCGGCGGCCACCGAGGCCTCGCACATCTCGAAGTCCTCGGGGTAGACGATCACCTCGACCCCGGGCTGCTTGTCCAGCTCGCGCAGCTCCATCGGGGTGAACTTGGCCTGGGCGATGCCGCGCCGGGCGAACACGTGCACGTCGGTGACGCCCTTGGCCCGCAGGCCCTCGTGCACGTTGCCGGTGATGTCGGTGGGCAGCAGGTCGTCGGCGTCCTTGGCCAGGATGCGCGCGACGTCGACCGCGACGTTCCCGGCGCCGATGACGGCGACGCTGGTGCCCTCGACCCGCCACTGCGGGGAGACGTCGGGGTGGCTGTCGTACCAGAAGACGAAGTCGGCGGCGCCGTGGCTGCCGGGCAGGTCCGCACCGGGGACGTCCAGGGGGCGGTCGCGGTCGGAGCCGGTGGCGAAGATGACGGCGTCGTAGTGCCGGTGCAGGTCCTCCAGCTTCAGGTCGATCCCGTAGCCGACGTTGCCGAGGAAGCGGATCTGCGGCTTGTCGAGGATCTTGTGCAGCGCGGACTGGATCTGCTTGATGCGGGGGTGGTCGGGGGCGACGCCGTAGCGGACCAGCCCGTAGGGGGAGGGGAGCCTGTCCAGGACGTCGATGCTGACCTCGACGCCCTCCGCGGCCAGGGTCTCGTCCTTGGTGAGCAGGTCGGCCGCGTAGATCCCCGCGGGGCCCGCCCCCACGATTCCCACGCGCAGTGGTCGCGTCATCTCTCAGTTCTCCATTCGTCGCGCCGGGTCGTCGCGCGGTCCCGCCGGGCGCGCGGGCCGCCGTCCACGCCCCCTGGGCGCGGTAAATCAGGCGAGGCTAACCTAATTTATAGGAGGATCCGGTTCCCTATAAACCCTATCTCCAAGATAGGCATTGCCCTCTCCGGTCCGCCGACCGGGGCACGGCCTTCGCGGCCGGCGGCGTCGGCGCACGTCACCGAGGTGCAAAGGGCGCCCAATGAGAAAGAACGCGCCGACGGGGCGGGACTCAGCCCGAAACGACTGTGGGGTACCTCACCGCGGCCGCGGGCGAGGGGCGCTGCTCCGGCGCGGCCGCGACCGGCCACAGCCGGATCAGGAACGCCTCCCGGCCGCCGAGCATACGCGCCGCCGCCTGGAACCCCTCGCAGCGCGGGTCCGGATGACGCCGCAGCAGCCGCACGCAGTCCTCGGCGACCTCGCGCCGGTGGCGGGCCCGCACCTCGGCCGCGTACCGGCGGGCGCCGCCGGCCAGGCGGATCCGCACGGGGCTGCGGTTCATCCCGCCCCGCACCGCGACCTGGCCGCGCAGCACCAGCGAGCCCAGGGCGCGCTCCTCCCAGGCGTCGGCCTCCTCCGCCTCCTGCAGGGGCGGGCCGTCCCACTCCTCCACGGTCACGCCGACCGGCACGCGCCCCTGAAGGGTGCGCAGCTCCATGTGGTCGACGCCGCAGGCGAGCAGCTCCCCGCCCGGCGGGGCGGGGACGCCGGGGCCGTCCGGCCGGGCGCCCCGGCCGTAGATCCGGAACACGCCGTCCTCGGGCAGGACGGGGAAGAGCGAACGGCTCAACCGGGCCACCTTCGTTCCACCTCCGCGCTCACGCGTGCAACCGACGCGCCGACCGCACGGCGCGGCCGGGTCCGCTGCGACCGGAAGAGCGAGGGGACCGGTCATCTGGGGGCCAACTCTAGACCGGGGGGCGCCGGCGCGGGGGCCGAACGGGCGAATCCCCGTCCGGGCCGGGGTCAGCCCCGGCCGGTGCCGTCCCGGTCCGCGCGCTCCTCCTCCATCTCGGCCTTGACCGTGGCCGCGAAGCGCGGGACCTGCTCCTGGCCGGACAGGCGCTGGATCGCCGCCATGATCGCGTCGGTGGCCGCGCGCCGCGAGCGCGCCCGGCCCGCCTCGCCCTGCCAGGGGGACAGGTCCACCGCCGGCCCGAAGCGCATGCCGACGCGGCGCAGCACCGGAACCGTGCGGCCGTGCGGCAGGATGCGGTCGGTGCCGTACAGGGCGACCGGGACCACCGGGGCGCCCGAGGACAGCGCGAGCCACGCCAGGCCGGTCTGCCCCCGGTAGAGGCGGCCGTCGGGGGAGCGGGTGCCCTCGGGGAAGATGCCGAACACGTTGCCCTCGCGCAGCACCTGAAGGCTGTTGTCCATCGCCTCCTGTGCGCTCTGGCCGGGCTTGCGGTCCACCGAGAGCTGCCCCAGGCCGCGCAGCGCGCGGGTGAGGGCCCGCTGGGCGGCGTTGCCGTCGGCGAACAGCTCCTCCTTGGCGATGAAGACCACCGGGCGGGGCACGGCGACCCCGATGAACAGCGGGTCGATGTTGGACAGGTGGTTGGAGGCCAGGATCACCGGGCCCCGTGCGGGAACGTGGTCGACCCCGTCGGCCTCGATCGGCCACAGCGTCCGTGTGGCGGGGGCGATGACCGCCTTGGCGGCCCCGTACAGCGACACTCGGGAGTCCCTCTCTTCGTCGGTGCGGGTGGGGGGAGGGGCGGCGTCCGAGCCGGTCGGCGCCGATAGGGAACCTTAACGGCGCCGACCGGCGGAGTGCGCACCGGGCGCGCCCGCCGCCTCCGGCGGCGGCACCGCAGGAGGGCGCGGCGATCCCCGGGCGCGGCGCGGCGGCGGGCGCTAGTGTTGGTCTAGACCTGTGACCCGCCGAGGGAGATGAGGGCGTACATGGGACGGTTCGTCGACGTCAGCCACCAGATCACGCACGGGATGACCACCTATCCCGGGCTCCCGGGTCCCCAGATCGAGGACCACGTCACCTTCGATGCCTCGCAGAGCGCCTACGCCTCCGGCACCGAGTTCAGCATCACCCGCATCTCGATGGTCGCCAACACCGGCACCTACATCGACATGCCCGCCCACCGCTACCGGGACGGCGCCGACCTGGCCGACCTGGACCTGGAGAAGGTCGCCGACGTCCCCGGCACGGTGGTCGACGCCCCCGGCCGCGAGGTGGGCCCCGAGGCCTTCGCCGACGTTCCGGTGCGCGGGCGGGCGGTGCTCATCCGCACCGGCTGGGACCGGCACTGGCGCACCGACAAGTACGGCTCGCCCGAGCACCCCTTCCTGACCGAGGAGGGCGCCCGGCTGCTCGCGGAAGGGGGCGCCCGCCTGGTGGGAATCGACTCGGTCAACATGGACGACACCTCCGAGGACGCCCGCGGGGCGCGCCCGGCCCACTCGGTCCTGCTCGCGGCGGGCGTGCCCGTGCTGGAGCACCTGTGCCTGCTCAACCGGCTGCCCTCGCAGGGCTTCCGCTTCTTCGCGGTCCCGGCCAAGGTGCGCGGCATGGGCACCTTCCCCGTGCGGGCCTTCGCCGTCCTGGACGGCTGAGGCCCCGGCGCGCGGGGAGGAGGCGCTACAGGTCGGCGTCGGCCTCCTCGCGCGCGCGGCGCCGCTCGCGCTGGGCGCGCCGCTCCTGCTCCAGCTCGGCCGAGCGCTCGTCCTCGGCGACGGCGGTGCGCATCGAGGACGAGAGCATGCGCAGCTCCATGTTGATGCGCGGATAGTCCACCAACCGGGGCAGCGCGCCCAGGCGCGGGGTGCGCCGCTCGCGCATCGCGGCCATCAGCTCGCTGAACGCCAGGTCCAGCCGCTGGAGGGTGATCTGCGAGGCGGTCGGCGCGTTCTCCAGGGCGAGCGTGGCCAGGGCCAGGTAGCCCGCGCGCTGCGTGGCCACCACCACCGGCCACAGGGGCTGGGTGGTGGTGGCGCGGGGCACGTCCCCGATGGCGCTGTCGTAGACGCCGCGCAGGCCGATCAGGGCGGCCCGCAGGTCCCGCCTGAGCTCGTAGCGCCGCTCGGGGGTGATGCGCACGTCGGGGTCGAGCACGGCCAGGACCGAGGCGCGCGTGTGGTCCAGCACATCGACGATCATCTGCGGCAGGCGCGACGCCGAGGCCTTGCGCCACAGCAGCACCGACCCCAGCATTCCGGCCACCGCCCCCAGGACGGTGTCGACCACGCGCGCCTGGGCCAGCTCGTCCACCGGGTAGGGGGCGGCCGTGTGCGCCAGCAGCAGGGCCATGGGGGTGAGCAGGATGCTGGCGTAGAAGAAGTTGCGCTGCACCACCAGCTGGGTCAGCCCCTGGAACAGGGCGGCCAGGGCGATGACCGCCGGCAGGGGCGGGTCGACGAGCAGGATGCCCAGCGCGATGAACACGCCGAGCAGGGTGCCCAGCGCGCGCTGCATCCCCCGGTTGACCGTCAGCACCACGTTGCCCGCCTGCAGGACGGCGGTGGCGGTGATGGAGACCCAGTAGAAGCGGTCGAAGCCCAGGAGCAGGGCCGCCATGCCCGCCAGCGTCACGGTGATCCCCATGCGCAGTGCGGTCGGCAGGACCAGGGAGTCCCTGTCCAGGCTGGAGCGCATCAGGCTGAGCAGCGGAGGGTGGCGCTGGTCGTACAGCTCCAGGCCGCGGCTGTCGTCCTCGTGGGTGGGCTTGCGGGCGGCCTGCGCCGCGCGCGCGAGGCGCGAGTACAGGCGCGACTCCAGAGAGCGCGGGCGCAGCCCCTTGCGCACCTCGTCCAGGTCGGTGGGGGCGGGGCAGCGGTCCGGCTTGCCGACGGCGTCGGCGAGCCGGTCGGCGAAGCGCGCGGCCTCCTCGGGGAGGGGGTCGGTGCGCGCCAGGCACACGTCGGTGGCGGCCAGGTGGATGTCGGAGACCCAGCGCAGCAGGGCGCGCAGCCGGGCCGCCTGCGCGGTGTCCCGGTAGCCGCGGGTCTGGCCCAGCAGGACGATGCGCCAGGCCTCGGCGACGGCGAGCGAGGCCTCGTGCTGGACGTGGTCGAGCTCGGGGGTGCCCACGGCCCGCAGCAGGGCGGCCAGCTGCCGGAAGGCGCCGGCCACGGCGCGGTTCTCCGGGTGGCGGCTGCGCACGGGGGCGCCGGCCATGGACACCGTCCATCCCACGGCCGCGCCGAGCGCGGCGACCCCGGCGTGCAGCGGGACCTCGGCGAGCCCGCCGGGGGCGATCGAGGTGATGGCGCACACCAGCACGAAGAAGAGCGGGCCGGGCTTGTCCACCCGCAGCGCCTGGCAGAGCCAGGTGGCGACGCCGGCGACGGCCCCGATGGCCAGGGCGGAGGTGTACAGGTTGAGCGAGGCGAGCGAGCCGACGGCGACGGCGGCGACGAAGCCGAGCCCCACCATGCCCAGCGCCACGGCCCGGTAGGCGTAGGGGGTGTTCTTCTCGTACAGGACGGTCATCGACCCCAGGGCGGCGAGCGCGCCGACCTGGGGGCCCAGCAGCAGGGCCGCGAGGGCGAAGGAGGCGGACATGGCGATCGCGGCCTTGGCCGCGGTGGTCCAGGCCCAGCCGCCGGAGGCGAACCCGAACAGGGCGGTGAGGTCGATCCGCGGCCGAGGCCGCGCGGACACCTGGGCGCGCATGCGCGCCGGGGGACTCCAGTCGGGGCCGTCGGCCTCCGATGCAGGTCGGGCCGTCTCGCTCCCCGTGGTCCCCTGGTCCGTCACGCCCTCAATGGTAAAAGCGATTCAGGGGCGGTTCGTGTGCGAACGCCCTGGAGCGGTGTTCACAGCCGGATTCCTCGTGGGGAGTCCGGCGCCCCGCCGGCGCGGCCCGGGGCGCCCTTGGCGCGCCCCGACCAGGGCGACGGCGCAGGTGAAGCGGCCCTTTCGTTGAGCGGCTCCCGTCCCATTGGCCAGGGGGGCAGGCCACAGTCGGAGGTGACCGGGACCGCACTCGCGAACGGCGCGCGCCTGTCGGAACCCGTGTGTCGTCCCCTGGCGCTGAGGAGGCCTCCTCCTCAAGATGGGGATATGCAGGCCGAGTTGTTGTACGTCCCCGGATGCCCCAATCGGGGCCCGGCTCGCCGACGGCTGGGGGCGGCCCTGAAGCGCACCGGGTACGCAGGCGCGGCGATCGCGGAGATCGAGGTGGAGACAGAACAGCAGGCGGCGGACCTGTGCTTCCCCGGCTCCCCGACGATCCGTGTCGAGGGACGGGACCTCTTCCCGGTCCCCGGCCCTCCCTACGGCCTGAGTTGTCGGGTCTACACGACTCCAGAAGGGGTCGACGGGGCTCCGAGCCTCGATCGGCTCGTCCGGGCCCTCAAAAGCCGGACGGGGTGGACAACAGGTCCGTAGTTCCGGGGGGTCTACCTCCCCTGCCCCGGTGTCAGGCCTCCTCGGCGGCGGGGCTCCGAGACGGGTCGCGCAGGCGGCGCAGTTCGGAAAGGGCCTCGTCGAGCTGGGCCTCGGCGCGTTCGGCGCGGTGAACGGCCTGGGCACGAGCGTCCTCCATGGCGGCCAAGCGCTCCGCCGCGGCCTGCTTGGCCTCGGACAACGCCTCGCTCGCGCCCCTGCGCTGCTCCTGGAGCTCGGTCCGCGCGCGCTCGCGCTCCTCGTCGAGGCGGGTCCTGAGGTCCTCGACCGCCGCGGCCGCGCGCTCCCGTTCGTCCGCGACCTCCTGCTCCAGGGACGCCGAACGCCGCCGCGCGTCAGAGGCCTCGGCCTCCGCCTGCTCCTTCGCCCGGACCGCGGAGGCCGCGTCCTCCTCGGCGCGCCGCAGGGCCTCCTGGGCGCGGTCGCGCTCCTCGGCGGCACCGGCCGCCTCCTGCCGGGCCTGCTCCACCTGCTCCGCCGCGCGCTCTTCGGTCTCCGACACGCGCGCCTCGGCCTCCGCGCGGGCCTCCTGCACCCGGCGCTCGGCCTCGGCCAGGGCGCTCTCGCGCTCGTGCACGGCCGCGTCGCGTTCGCGCGCGGCGGCCTCGCGCTCCTCCTCGGCCCGCCGCTTCTCCTCCAGGGCCTCCTCGCGCCGGTGCAGGGCGGTGTCGGCCATCCGCTCGGCCGCCCCGGCGGCGGCGACCGCCGAGGACGCCGCCTCGTCGGCGCGCTCCCGCTCGCGTTCGGCCTCGCGCCTGCGGTTCTCGGCCTCCAGCCGGGCGGCGTCGGCCTCGGCCACGCGCCGGGCGGACTCCAGGCGGGCGGCCTCCACCTGGGCCTCCGCGCTCGCCGGGTCGGTCATCGTGCGGAAGGCGTCGGTGGCCGAGGCCAGCGTCGAGGACAGCTGCTCGGCCTGGACCGCGAACCGGCGGAGCAGGTCGTCGGCGCGCAGCCGCGCGTCGCTCACCGGCGTGGCCGGCGCCGACGCGGCCGGGGAGGGCGGCCGTGCGGGCGCACCGTCGTCCGCCGTCCGGTCCGCGGCGGGGGCGGCGTCCGCCCCCTCGGCGGCCTCCAGGGCGCGCTCCTGCTCCTGCTGCATCCGCTGGCGCTCCTTCCATGCGCGCCAGCGGGTGTGCTCGGGCAGGTCGCAGTACTGCGGCGGGCGCCCCGGGGAGGTGCTGCGCGGGACCGGACGGTCGCATCCGGGGAAGTTGCAGGTGTTCGCGTCGTCGGCCACCCGACGACCCTAACGGCTCAGCCCCGGGACGCGGCGAACGCGCGCAGGTAGTCCGGGAGCGGGCTCCCGGGCGCGGTCCCGGGGTCGGGCTCGGGGGCCCCGACGACCTCGCGCACCGGCACCACGCCCGCCCAGTGCGGCAGGTCCGCGTCCTCCGGCTCCTCGGACACGCCGCCCGTGCGCACCTTGGCCGACACCTCGTCCAGTTCCAGGCGCAGCACCGCCGTCTGCGCCAGCTCCTTGGCGTCGGCGGGGCGGCAGTCGGCCGAGCGGCCCGGCACCACGGCGTCGACGACCGCGTCCAGCGCCGCGCGCAGCTCGGCCTCCTCGCGCACGCGGCGGGCGGTGCCCCGGACGACCACCGACCGGTAGTTGATCGAGTGGTGCATGCCCGAGCGCGCGAGCACCAGGCCGTCGGTCAGCGTCACGGTCGCGCACACCTCCAGGCCGCCCTGGTCGGCGGCGCGCATGGCGCGGGCGCCCGTGGAGCCGTGCAGGTAGAGCACCCCGCCGACGCGGGCGTAGAGGGTCGGCAGCACCACCGGCGCCCCGTCCGCCACGAACCCCAGGTGGCACAGGCGCCCCTCGTCGAGGATCGCGTGCACGGTCGCGGCGTCGTAGCGCGCACGGTCGCGGTTGCGGGTGGGCCGGGTGCGGGCGGTGGGGGCGTAGGCGGTGGTGTCGTCCATCGGGGCATCTTTGTCCTAGCGAGGAAGCAATTATGTACTAGTGCTTAGTTGTAGCACACGTCCCCAGAGGAGTGAAGGCGCACGAAAGGGGCGCCACCCGCCCGGCCGGCGGATGGCGCCCCCGCGTAACGTTGCGGGCCGTGAGCTCAGTCCAGCGCCCCGGTGCCGCCGATGCGGCAGACCATCGTGGTCACGAAGGGGCGGAAGCCCTCGCGCTCGAAGAAGCGGATGTCCTCGGAGCTGCCGGCGAGCGCGGACAGTTCGATGTCGCGCACGCCCTGGGCGGCGACCTGGAGGCGGATCTCGTCGAGCAGGGCCGACCCCACGCCGGTGCCCTCGGCCTCGGGGTGGATCGCCAGGGTCTGCACCACCGCGACGCTCTCGCCGCGGTCCCAGCTGCCCTGGGGGTTCTCCCGGACGGTCACCATCGCGTACCCGACCGGCACGCCGGCGCGCTCGGCGAGCACCGCCAGCGACGAGGGCTCGGCGAGCCAGAGCCGGTACTGGGCACGGCGGCGGCGCCACGCCTCCTCCGCCCCGAGCGACGCGATCACGTCGTGCAGGTCGGGTGCGACGGAGGTGTGCCGCTCGTGCACCGCGCTCCACAGTTCCGCGAGCTCATCGACGCCGTCGGCGCCCAGGTAGCGGAACCGCATGTGGCCCTCGGTCGGCATCGTCGTGTTGGCAGCCAGCGAAGTTTGCATCTTCTTCCCACCCGTTCCACCCGCATCGGTGCGCCCTCTCCCCGCTACAGGCCGCATCCTTAGCGGGGTTGAGGTGTGTCCCTGACACTACGTGCATGCCCCGTGGGGCAAGTGGCCGACACGAAGAAAAGGACGGTCTGACGTGTCGAAGGCAGAAGAATTGAAGGATTTTACGATTTTGGGCCCCGGGGGCGTCGGCGGCCTCCTCGCCGGGCTGCTCGCCCGCGGCGGCGAGCGCACCCGCGTCCTGGCCACCGAGGGGACCGCGGCCCGGATCGCCGCCTCCGGCCTGCGGATCGCCTCGCCGGTCTACGGCGACTTCACCGCCGCGCCGGACGCGGCGCCGCGGCTCACCGGGCCCACCGACGTCCTCTTCGTGACCACCAAGGGCACCGGCCTCGGCCATGCGCTGGCGCGCGTCCCCGCCGAGCACGTGCGCGGCGCGCTCATCGTCCCGCTGCTCAACGGCTTCGAACACCTCGACCTGCTCCGCGAGCGCTTCCCCGCCTCCCGCGTGCTGCCGGCGGCGATCCACGTCGGCGCCTCCCGGGACGAGCCCGGCGTCATCCGGCACACCAGCCCCTACAACCGCCTGGAGGTCGCGGGGGAGGGGGCGCAGGCCCTCGCCGGCGCGCTGGAGCGGGCCGGTGTCGAGGCCCGGGTGGTCGAGGGCGGCGACCGCGTCCTGTGGGACAAGTACGCCTTCCTCCTGCCGACCGCCCTGGTCTGTGCGCACGCGCTGATGCCGATCGGCCGCGCGCGCGAGGAGAGGCGCGCCGACATGGAGGCGGTGCTGGAGGAGGTGGTGCGCGTGGCCGCCGCCCGCGGTGTCGCGGTCGATGCGGACACGGTCCGGCTCACCATCGCCGAGCGCCCCGCGCACACCCGCCCCTCGCTCCTGTTCGACCGGGAGACCGGGCGCCCGATGGAGACCGACGCCCTGGGCGGTGCACTCGTCCGCGCCGCACGGGCCGCAGGGCTGGAGGCGCCCGTCACCGAGCGCCTGGTCTCCGACCTCCAGGCATGGGAGGCGGAGAGCGCTGAGCGCCCCCGGGAGGGGTGATGCGGAGGCCGGTGGCGCCCGTCCGGCGCCGGTTTTAGAAGATAGGGGTAATTCGGGCAGAACGAGGGCCGGGTCGGCGGTGACGGTCCGGTGCTCAGGAACCGGTCTCAACACAGGGAGCCACCATGGCGAATCAGGATCGGACGGCCGCCGAGGACCGGGAGCGCCCCCGGGCCACCCCTGAGGGGCCGGGCCGCATCGAGGTCCTCGCCCCCGGCGGCGTGGGAGGACTGCTCGCCGGGCTCCTCCACCGGGACGGGCACGACGTGACGGTGGTGGCCACCGAGCCGACGGCCCGCCGCATCGACGAGCGCGGACTGCGCGTGGACTCCTCGGCCTTCGGGGACTTCACCGTCCGCGTCCCTGCGGCCCCGCGCCTGGAATCCGCCGCCGACGTCCTCGTCATCGGCTGCAAGGCCACCGCACTCGACGACGCCCTGGAGCGGATCCCCGCCGAGCATGTGCGCGGCGCGCTCATCGTCCCGCTGCTCAACGGCTTCGAGCACATGTCCGTCCTGAGGGAGCGCTTCCCCGAGTCCACCGTGGTCGGCTCGGCCATCAGAGTCGAGTCGACCCGGGTCGCCCCCGGGCACATCGTGCAGTCGAGCCCCTTCGCCGCCTTCGCGATGGCCACCGAGCCCGCCCCCGGCCCGCGTGCCGAGGCGCTCCTCGGGGCGCTCCAGGCCACCGGACTGTCCATGAGCGCAGGGGGGACCGAGGACGACGTGCTCTGGAGGAAGATGCACTTCCTCTTGCCCACCGCCCTGGTGTGCACGCACGCCGAGTCGCCCATGGGCGGCGCCCGGACGGGGGAGCGGCGCTCGGACCTGCTGGCCGTGGCGGGCGAGGTGGAGAAGGTGGCCGCCCGCCGCGGGGTCTCCCTGGACACGGACCACATCGTGCGCACGGCCGACGCGATCCCCGCCGAGACCAAGCCGTCCATGCTGCGCGACCGCGAGGCCGGGCGGCCGATGGAGGTCGACGCCCTCGGAGGCGCCCTCCTGCGCGCCGCGGAGGCGGCGGGGGTGGAGGTCCCGGTGACGGCGCGCATCGTCGCCGACCTCGAACGCGTCGACGCGGCCAACCGGGCCGCCGCGCGGAGCGCAGGAGGCGCGGGCGAGCGGTGAGTCTCTCATCACCGGACGGCGCCGCGGCCGCCGAATGTGCCGGAACGCGTTCCGGTCTCACCTAGATTAAAGATCATGATCGACGTCCGGCGATTGCAGCTGCTGCAGGCGCTGTCCAAGCACCGCACCGTGGCGGGCACCGCGGAGGCCCTCAACGTCACCCCGTCCGCCGTCTCACAGCAGCTGGCGGCGCTGTCCAAGGAGGCGGGCGCCGCACTGGTGGAGCGGCGCGGGCGCAGGTTCCTGCTCACCGGCGCCGGCCGGGTACTGCTGGAGCACGCCGACGTGATCTTCGCCGAGATGGAGAGCGCCGAGGCCGACCTGGCCGCCTACGCCGAGGGCGGGACCGGGGTGGCCCGCGCGGGCTCCTTCTCCACCGGCGTCTCGGACCTGCTGGCCCCGGCCGTGGCGGCGCTGGGCCGCACCCACCCCGGCTGGCGCTTCGAGATCGTCCAGGCCGAGCCGGAGGAGAGCACCGAGCTGCTCAGCACCGGCGCCCTGGACCTGGCGGTGACCATGTCCTCGGTGCACCTGCCGCACAGCGGCTCCTCGGAGTTCCGGATGGACCCGATCATGGTGGAGCCCTTCGACGCGGTGCTGCCCTACCACCACCCGCTGGCCACCCGCCCCGACCTGGAGCTGGCCGCGGACCTGGCCGACGCCGACTGGATCATGTCGGCCCCGGGCACCGCCTGGTACGACTGCGTGACGGCGGCCTGCAACCAGTCCGGCTTCCAGCCGCGCATCGTGCACACCGTCGACGAGTTCAGCGCCGTGATGGCGCTGGTCCAGGCGGGCCTGGGGGTGGCGCTGATGCCCCGGATGGGGTGGACCGGCCTGGCCTCGCCCAACGTCGTGGTGCGCACCGTGCGCAACACCGCCCGCCGGCACATCATCGCCCTGACCCGCGCCGGCGCCTCGCCCGAGCCGCTGCTCGGCGCGATCCGCGAGGCCGCGAGCAAGGTCCCGGTCCCCGCCGTGGGGCCGATGATGACCGTCGACGCCGGCTCCCCGGGCGGCTGAGCGGCCCAGGAGGCCCAGGAGGCTCAGGAGGGGCCGCCGCTCCCGCCGACGGGGGCGGCGAGTTCGGCGGGCAGCGGCCCCACGTCGTCGAGGACGTCGCCGGCCGCCTCGTGCAGGAGCCGCGCGACCAGGCGGATCGGCGCCCAGGCCCACGCCCCGGTCCGTCCCACCAGGTAGACCCTGCGGTTGCCGCCCAGGTCGCCCAGCGGCGAGTGCACCACCCCGCGCCGGGTGGCCGCCGCCAGCTCGGGCATCACCCCCACGGCCTGCCCCGCGGCCACGAAGCGCTCCACGACCTCCAGGTTGTCCACCCGGTGCCGGATGCGCGGGGCGAACCCGGCCGCCGCGCACAACCGCCCCACCAGCTCGTCCTCGTCGCTGCCGCGCGAGTTGGCGATCCAGTGCGCCTCGGAGAGCCGCCGCAGCCGCCTCCGGGTCAGCGGGCGGCTGTCGGCCCCGGGGGCGGAGGAGGGCTGGGAGAGCAGCAGCGGCTCGGTGCCGATCAGCCGCAGCGTCAGCGACTCGGGGAAGCGGCGCGGGACCAGGCTGTACTCGTAGACCAGGGCCAGGTCGGCGCCGCCGTCCTGGAGCAGCGCCAGCGCCTCGTCCGGCTCGTGCTCGATGATCCGCACGTCCACGCCCGGGTGCCCGGTCTCCAGGCGGCGCAGCGCCGGCAGCACGATGGGCGTGGTGACGCTGATGAAGGTCGCCAGGTCCACCCGCCCGGCCGGCTCGCCGCGCCCGGCCAGCTCGGCCTCGGCCGCCTCCACCCGGGCCAGGATGTCCACCGCGTGCTCGGCCAGCCGGTGCCCGGCCGGGGTGAGCCGGACCCGCCGCCCGTCCGGGGCCAGCAGCGCCACCCCGACCTCCTTCTCCAACACCGCGAAGTGCTTGGAGACCGCGGAGGTGCCCATCCCGGCGACCTCGGCGACGGCCGCCATCGTGCCCAGCCGCTGCAGCTCCACGAGCAGCCGGAGCCGTGTCACATCCATGTCTGAAAACTACATGGTCCGTTCGCTTTTGGTCCGTGGACAGAAACAAAGCGCGTGGATCCAATGGTCGGGTGATCATCTCCTTCCTCACCCGAGTGCGCGCCGCGGGCGCGCGGACGCCCGCACCGCTGCTGGTGCTGTTCGGCATGTTCGCCCTGCACACCGGCAGTGCGCTGGCGGTCCACCTGTTCGACCGGATCGGCGCGATGGGCGTGACCTGGCTGCGGCTGACCTTCGCCGCGGTGCTGCTGGCGCTGCTGGCGGGGCCCTCGCTGTGGACCGCGGTGCGCCGCGCGACCCGCCGCGAGCTGGGGTCGGTGGTGATCCTGGGCACAGTGAGCGCGGGGATGATGGCCTTCTACTCCGAAGCCACGGCCCGCATCCCGCTGGGCACCGCCACCGCTCTGGAGTTCCTCGGCCCCCTGGTGGTGGCCGTGGTGGCGATGCGCCGCCGCGCCGAGCTGGTGTGGATCGCCTGCGCGGTGGCCGGCGTGGCCCTGCTGACCCGCCCCTTCTCGGGCGGGGCCGACCTGGTCGGCATCGGGTTCGGCCTGGTCGGCGCGGTGACCGTCGCGCTGTACATCGTGC
Organism: Nocardiopsis baichengensis YIM 90130; assembly: GCF_000341205.1. NCBI lineage: Bacteria > Bacillati > Actinomycetota > Actinomycetes > Streptosporangiales > Nocardiopsidaceae > Nocardiopsis > Nocardiopsis halophila. The sequence goes on from NZ_ANAS01000001.1 coordinate 70,217, forward strand.
TGACCCAGAAGGTCGGCACCAGCTTCCGCCCCGTGCACGCCCTGGCCCTGTCCATGGCGGTGGGCGCGGTCGTCACCGCCCCCGCCGGGGCGCCGGCGGCGCTCGCGGACCCCGCGCCTGAGGTGCTGGCGGCGGTACTGGGGATCGCCCTGCTGTTCCCCGTGGTGCCGTTCCTGCTGGAGATGGTGGCGCTGCAGCGGATGAGCCGCACGGCCTTCAGCGTCTTCGCCAGCCTGGAGCCGGCCGTCAGCCTCATCATGGGCCTGCTGCTCATCCACCAGGTGCCGGGCTGGGGCCAGGCGGCCGGGATGATGCTGGTCGTGGCCGCGGGGGTGGGCGCCGCGCGGGGCGACCGCACCCCGCCGCCCGGGCCGGCCGTGCCGTCTGCGCCGTCTGTGCCATCTACGCCGTCCGAGTCCGGCCGGGAGGCGCCGAGCTCCGGGGCGGGGCGCTCGCCCGAGCGCGTCTGACCCGGGCGCGTCCGGGCGCCCCCGGCCTCAGCGGTCGCGCCGGCTCCCGCCGTACTTCTTGTGCACGGCCTGCTTGCTGATCCCGAGGACCGTCGCGATCTCCGACCATGTCGCGCCCTGCGCGCGCGCACGGCGCACGTGCAGTGACAGCAGGCGCTCCGCCTCGTCGCGCAGCTTGACGCCGGCCATGAGCGCGACCATGGGCGACTCGTCGTGCACCGACTCGGCCAGTTCCGCGATCGTGTCCTGATCCATGGCACCCAAGTTACGCCTCCCGGACGCCTACCGGGTCACGGCCGGAAGCGCCGTGCACAGGGGGCTGCGGGGAGCCGCCGGGGAATCGGACGGTCCCGGGATCCACTACTGTCGGATCCGACCATGAGCAACGAATCAGACCTGGAACTGCTGCGCCGGTACGAGCCCGTGCTCCGCTACACCAGAGGCGAGCTGTTCTTCCCCACAGATGTGCGTCCCTACGTCGAGGCCTGCAGCCTCTGGGTGGAGGAGGGCGGCAAGGAGCGCGAAGTCGTGCCCGCCGGAGAGCTCGACCTGGACCGGCTCGCCGGCGCGGACCGCGAGTTCCCCGGGCGCTACGCCCACCTCAGGTTCGTGCAGGAGTCCTCGCTGCGGGCCGAGGCCCGCCGCTTCCGCCGCACCATGCGGCCGGTCATCCCCAAGCACGGCCGCCTGGCCGCCGTGGGCGTGCTGGGCCGCCTGCTCGACGTCCTGGTCAAGTTCTCCCTGCTGATCCGCGGCGCCGTGCCCGGCGGCGTGGCCGCCGCGGCCGCCACCCGCTACCGGGACCGGGTCGACGACGGCGGCGCCGTGTACTACGGCCGGGTGGTCCGCGAGGGCGGCTACATCGCGCTGCAGTACTGGTTCTTCTACGCCATGAACGACTGGCGCTCGATCTACGGCGGCGTCAACGACCACGAGGCCGACTGGGAGAAGATCACCGTCTACGTGGTCGAGGAGCCCGACGGCTCCACCCGGCCGCTGTGGGTGGGCGCCTCCTCCCACGAGTACCGGGGCGACGACCTGCGCCGCTCCTGGGACGACCCGTCGCTGCACCGGATCAACGACCACCCGGTCGTCTACCCGGGCGCCGGCTCGCACTCCCACCAGATGCTGCCCGGCGACTACCTCATCCAGGTCGACCCCTCGGTGCTGCGGGGGGTGGTGCGCTTCTGGCGGCGCATCACCGAGCGGCTCTTCCCCGGCAGCAGCGCCATGCGGCACGGCATCGGGGTCCCCTTCGTCGACTACGCGCGCGGGGACGGCGTCGTGGTCGGCCCGGGCGGCGACCGCGAGTGGCGCCCGGTGCTCGTCGACGACCGGACCCCCTGGGTGCGCGGCTTCCGCGGACTGTGGGGCCGGGACACCCGCGACTTCTTCGACGGAGAGCGCGCGCCCAGCGGCCCCCGGTACGAGCGCGACGGCAACGTGCGCCGCTCCTGGGCCGACCCCCTGGAGTGGGTGGGCCTGCAGAAGGTGCCCGCCTCCGAGGAGGCCGCCCGGGCCGGCCTCCGAGAGCACATCGCCGACCTGGACGAGCGGATCGCCCGGGCCGACGAGGATATCGTCGAGCGCCGCGACCGCCTGCGCCGCCTGTCCTCCGCCCGCGTGGTCCTCAAACGCGACGCGCACTCGCGCGAGCGTGCCTCCGAGTACACCGAGCAGATCGCCGAAGGCGAGCGCGAACTGGCCGAGGTCCACCACCGGCGCGCGCTGATGGTCGACGAACGCGAGGCCCACCAGGAGGCCCTGGCCTCCGACGCGCCCATCGCCCTGGGGCCCACGGACCACCTGCACGCCCCGCACCTGCCCTTCGCCTCCGGCGAGCAGCGCGCATCGCGCTTCCTGCACATCTGGGCCACGCTCAGCACCCCGCTGCTCATCATCGCCCTGGGCGCGAGCCTGTTCTTCTTCAGGGGGACCGACGTGGTGCCGGCGATGCTCGGCATCGTGCTGGCCTTCGCGACCATCGACGCCTTCGCCCGGCGCAAGCTGTGGTCGTTCCTGACCGGCGTGGCGATCCTGGTCCTGGTGGCCGCGGTGATCGCGGGCATCATCGTGGCGTTCATGCTCAACTGGCGCATCGCGGTGGTGGTGCCGACGGGGATCGTGGTCGCGATCCTGCTCTTCGTGAACATCCGCGACCTGGTGCGCAAGTGACCTGAGGAGCCGGAGACGAGGGCGGCCCGGGTTCCCGGGGCCGCCCTCGTCGTCCTTTCCGGCGCCCCTCTCCCCGGGGGACCTTCGCCCCGGGGATCCGTGCCGGACGGTGCCGATCCGGGCCCCCGCGGCGCGGTCGAGAGGGCGGTGCGGCGGGTATCACTCCGGCCCGGAACCCCGCCGCCACGGGTGCCGTGTGCCCGCATCCGCCCGCACCGTCCCTCCACAGCGCTCCCGGGCACCCGTCCCTGCGACCCGTTGCGACCCGTGTGCCGTTTCCCGCCCCCAGCCCCCGGGCCCGTCGAAACGAGGCGCCGTATGAACCGAACCGACCCCACCCCTGAGCGCCCGCCCGCGCGAGGCGCACCCGCCCTCTCCGGAGCACGGCCGCCCCACCGCACCGCGGCCCCCACTTTCGGCCAGGAGGAGGAGTTCTTCGTCGTCGACCCCCGCTCCCGCCGGGTGGCCCCGCGCTCGGGCGAGGTCCTGGCCGCCGTCCGCGACCGCCACGGGGACCACCCCGGGTCCGGTGCGCGCATGGACGCCGAGATGACCCAGTTCCAGGTCGAGGCGTCCGGACCGGTGTGCCGAACCGCTGAAGACATGGTTCGCGGCCTCGAACGGGCCCGCGCCGAACTCGCCGACGCCGCCGCCGGGCGCGGCCTGGCCTTGGCGGCCACCGGGACGGCCGTCCTCGGCGACGTCGCAGCGGCCCCGCTGACGCCGGGGCGGCGCTACCGCGCCATCGCCGAGCGCTTCGGCGCGCTGCGCGACTGCCACGCGGTGTGCGGGTGCCACGTCCACGTGGGCGCCCCGGGGGCCGAAGCGGCGTTCCGGGCCGTCAACCGGATCCGCCCCTGGCTGCCGGCCCTGCTCGCCCTGACTGCCAACTCGCCGTTCCTGCGCGGGCGCGATACCGGTCATGCCAGCTGGCGACGCGTGAGCTGGGGGTGGCTGCCCTCGGCCGGGCCCCCGCCGCGCCTGGTGTCGGCGGCCCAGTACACGCGGACGGTCGAGGAGCTGACCGCCTCCGGCGCCGCCCTGGACCGGCGCATGGTCTATTGGGACGTGCGTCCGGCGCCGGACCTGCCCACCGTCGAGACCCGGGTCGGCGACGTGGCCGCCACCGCCGAGGAGGCGGTGCTGGCGGCGCTGCTGGTGCGCGCCCTGGTGCAGGTCCCCGTGCGGCGGCCCGAACCCGCCGACCGCCCCCTGCGCCTGGCCCTGTGGCGGGCGGCCAAGGACGGCTTGGAGGGCGAGGGCTTCGACCCCGTGAGCGGGGACACCGTGCCCGCGCGCGCTCTGGTGGAGCGGATGTTCGCCCATGCCGAGCCGGCCCTGGCCGCCGCCGGGGAGGCGGCGGTGACGGCGGCGCTCATCGAACGGGTGCTCGCGGCCGGCTCGGGCGCGGGGCGCCAGCGCGCGGCCTACGCCAGGCGCGGGCGCCTGACCGACGTCGTCGACCTGCTGTTCCGTCAGACGCGCCACGGGCTCGCCGCCGCCGAGGAGTGAGGTCCCGGGGTAGGGCCCGGACGGGGCCGGCGCTCAGGACAGGCCCGACGCGCGGATGGTGATGTTCAGGCGACCCTCCAGCCCCAGGTCGGGCGGGGCCGTGTGGGGCATGGTGCGCGGGACGCCGTGGTAGGCCATGCGCGACGGCCCGCCGAAGACGAACAGGTCGCCACTGCGCAGCACCACGTCCGTGTAGGGGCGGGTGCGGGTCTCGGTGTTGCCGAACCGGAAGACGCACGCGTCGCCCAGGCTCAGCGACACCACCGGGGCGTCCGCCTGCTCCTCGCGGTCCTGGTGCATGCCCATCCTGGCGTCGGCGTCGTAGAAGTTCACCAGGGCAACGTCGTACTCCGGCGCCTCCTCGGGCGGGGGAGCGCCGTAGGCGGCGGCGACGCCGTCGTGCGCCAGCTCCCCCAGGATGCGGGGGAACGCACGGACCGCCCCGCCGCCCGGCAGGCTCCTGCTGTAGGCGTACGGCCGCCAGAACCATCCCAGCGAGGTCATGCGGACGCTCATCTCGCCGCCCCGGGGCGTGCGGTGGCGCAGCATCCCGCCCGGGCCGCGCGACCAGCGCCGGCACAACTCGACCAGCTGGCCCTGGGCGTCCGGCTGCAGCCAGCCGGGGACGTGGACCGCGCCCGGGGCGACCTCCACCGGGCCGGGCTCGAACAGCGCCTCGCTCATCGGGGACGTCCTTCCGGGTCGCGGTGGCAGCGCACTTCGCGGACGCCCTGCCCGGGGGAGACGTTCAGGCGCTCCAGCGCGCGCTCCGCCCCGTCCGGGACGAACCCGAAGGCGCTGTAGAAGGCGATGGCCCGCTCGTTCCCTTTCAGTACCCACAGCAGGGCGGGTGCCCCGTCCAGAGCGGGCAGCGCCGCCCGCATGAGCGCGCTGCCGACGCCGCTCCGCCAGGCGTCCGGGGCGTCGCCGTCCCGCGCGGGTCCGTAGGAGAGCCAGCCGGCGACCCTCCCGTCCACGGTGGCCACCAGATCGGTGCTGCCGGGGTCGTCGAGCTGGGCGGTGCGCCGTTCGGGCCGCGGTTCCAGGCCGTCCAGGACCCCGTCCGGAACGAGCCCGCGGTAGGCGGACCGCCAACCGCCGGTCCTGATCCGCTCGATCGGCCCGGCGTCCTCCGGGAGGGCGCGGCGGACCGGGATTCCGGGCGGTGACGGGGACATGGGCCAATGCCACCACTCCGGCCCCGCGGAGGCAAATGTGCCCGCCTGACCTGCCCGGCGTCCGTTTTGCGCAGGATGCGGCGCGGCACGGCGGCCGGGGCCGGCCCGCTGGCTAGGGTGGGGGCCGGAGGTGGTCCCCGTGCCGCAGCGCCGACCGCTGGGCTGGTTCCCCGTCCGCCGCGGCCCCCGGCGGCAGGAGCGCCGGGGCGATGCGCCCGAGTACTCCCTGGACCCGCGGGCCGACCACGAGGAGCAGGCCCCACCGGTCCAGCAGAGCGTCATCGACGCCGCCATCTACGTCGACGGCAGGCGCACCGGGGCGCCCGCCGACCTCTCCGACCTCGCCGAACTGCACCGGCGCACCTACGCGCGGCAGGGCGCCATGGCCTGGGTGGGGCTGTACCGGCCCTCCGCCGCCCAGCTGGTCGCCGCCGCCGAGGAGTTCGGGCTGCACGAGCTCGCCGTCGAGGACGCCATCGTCGCCCACCAGAGGCCCAAGCTGGAGCGCTACGGCCAGACCCTGTTCGTGGTGCTCAAGGCGGCGCGCTACCTCGACGAGGAGGAAGAGGTCCGGTTCGGCGAGGTGCACGTGTTCACCGGCCCGCGCTTCGTGCTGACGGTGCGCCACGCCGAGGCCCCCGACCTGACGGCGGTGCGGCGGCGGCTGGAGGACGACCCCGGCCTGCTCGCCCTGGGGCCCGAGGCGGTGCTCTACGCGATCATGGACAGCGTCGTCGACGGGTACGCGCCGGTGGTGGCCGGGCTGCAGAACGACATCGACGAGATCGAGACCCAGGTGTTCGACGGCGACCCGGCGGCCTCCCGCCGGATCTACGAGCTGTCGCGGGAGGTCATCGAGTTCCAGCGCGCGGCCCGGCCGCTGCTGTCCATGCACAGGAGCCTGGCCGAGGGGTTCGACCGCTACGGCACCGACGAGGAGCTGCGGCGGCACCTGCGCGACGTGGCCGACCACGCCACCACGGTCGCCGAGCGCGTCGACGGCTTCCGCCAGATGCTCCAGGGCATCTTGCAGGTCAACGCCACACTGGTCTCCCAGCGCCAGAACGAGGAGATGCGCCGCCTGACCGAGGCCAGCTACCAGCAGGGGGAGAACACCAAGAAGATCTCCGCGTGGGCGGCGATCCTCTTCGCGCCGAGCCTGATCGCGGCCGTGTACGGAATGAACTTCACCCACATGCCGGAGCTGCACTGGGTCTTCGGGTACCCGATGGCCGTGGTCCTGATGGTCGGCCTGAGCCTCACCCTCTATGCGGTGTTCCGGATGCGCGACTGGATGTGAGGGCCGGTCACCCCCCGTCGGCTCCGTGCTCCTCCGCCCAGGCCGCCAGGGAGCGGCCTTCCAAGGCGGCGGCCATCATGTCGGGGAAGTCGTCGGGGGAGCAGGCGAAGGCCGGGATGTCCAAGGCGGCCAGGGCCGCGGCGGCTCCGGGCTCGTAGGCGGGTGTCCCGTCGTCGGACAGCGCGGGCAGCACCACCACCCGCACGCCGGAGGCGCGGAGGGCGGCGAGCCGCCGCAGCATCGCCTCCGGCGGGCCCCCTTCGTGGAGGTCGGAGATCAGGACCAGGACCGTCTCGGCCGGGCGCATGATGAGCCGCTCGCAGTAGGCCAGGGCGCGGTCGATGTCGGTGCCGCCGCCGAGGGAGGCGCCGAAGAGGGCGTCCACCGGGTCGGCGAGCAGGTCGGTCAGGTCGGCCACGTCGGTGCCGAAGGCGATCAGGCGGGTGCGCAGTGTGCGCAGGGAGGCCAGGACCGACGCGAACACGCCCGCGTACACCGCGGAGGCGGCCATCGACCCGCTCTGGTCGACGGCGAGCAGCACGTCGCCGCGCACACCCGGGCCGCTCCGCGCCCGGCCCACGATCGAGGCGGGCACCAGCACGCCCTGTTCGGGCACGTAGTGGCGCAGGTTCCTGCGGATGGTGGCGTGCCAGTCGACGTCGGCGGCGGTGCGCGGGCGGCGCGTACGGGCCGAGCGGTCCAGCGCGCCGCGCAGGCGGGACCGCGTCCCGTCGGCCAGGCGCTCTTCGAGGTCCCGGGTGACCGTGCGGACCAGGGCCCGCGCGGGCGCGCGGGCCTCCTCGGGCAGGGAGTCGGCCAGCGCCAGGACCGCCGCCGCCAGGTGGACGTCGGGGCGGACCGCCTCGGTGAGCCCGGGGTCCAGCAGCATGCGCCGCAGGCCGAGGCGATCGAGCGCGTCGGCCTGCATGACGTGCACGGTCCGGGAGGGGAAGAGCTCGCGGACCTCGCCGAGCCAGCGGGCCACGCGCGGCGACGACTCGCCCAGTGTCGCCCCGCGCGGAGCGGCCCCGCCGGGGGCGGCGCCGGATCCGGTGTCGTAGAGGGCGCCCAGGGCGGAGTCGATCCGGGCGTCGCGCCCGGCGGGGCGTCCGCACGGGCCGTCGGCCGGGTCCCCCAGGACCAGGCGCCAACGCCGCAGCCGCTCGCCTTCCGCGGGGTCGGGGCCAGGGGTGTCGGCGTTCAAGGGCGTCGGGCTCATCGGGACCCCTCTCCCGTCAGCAGGAGGGTGACGGTGGCCATCGCGGCGGCCGCGCGCTCCATGTCGGTTTCGGAACCGTTCGGGGCCTCAGAGACCGGCGCCTCCGCTACCCGGCGGGCGATCCCCCGGCGCTCACCGGCGGCGAAGCCGCCGAAGGTGCGGCGCAGGAGCGGCAGCACCGCGACGAACGATGCGCCGTCCAGACCGCACAACCAGTCGTCGACGAGGTTCAGCAGTCCCTCGTCGTGGACGAGCAGCAGACCCTCGCCGCCGAGGAAGCCCGCGATCCAGGCCGCAGCGCGCTGAGGATCCGAGCCCCGCGAGACGGCACGGTCCAAGCGCCTGCGCAACCGCGCGTCGCTCAAACGGTCGGCGTCGCGCAGCAGCCGGTGCACCCGCCCCGCCACCAGGCCCGGCACCCCAGCGCGCGCGGAGATCCGCTGGAGGGTCTCCCACCAGGCCTGTTCGGAGGCGCCGCCCAGCAGCACGGCGGCCCGGTGCACGGCCTCCAGCGAAGCGCACATCCCCTCGGCCGCCTCCTCCGAGAGCCCGGACACGGCGGGACCGATCCCTGCGCACACCCGGTCCACCAGCAGGGCGGCCACCTGGCGGAGGGAGCCGCTTCCGGTGCCGCGAACGTCCCCGTAGCGGGCGGCCCGGGTCAGCGGAGGAAGCGACTCCATGAGGACCGCCGTGTCGGAGGCGTGCGCAGCGCGCGCAGAGGCGCGGCCGAGCACCGACTCCAGGGCGTCGCCCAGGCCCGCCTTCAGGCACCGCTCCGCCAGCGACGTCAGTTCGGTCAGATCGGCGTGCCGTGCGCGCTCTCGCGTGCGCGCGTCGGCGGCCGAAGCGACGTCCTCGCCCCAGACAGATGCCTCGACCACCGCCGCCTCCATCTCCGGACGCCACGCCAGGCTCCAGCGCTCATGGAAGGAGCCCAGTACCCGCACGGGATCGGCGACGGGAACGCCCCACTCCACGTCCAGCATGCGCAACCGGTGCAGAAGGGCGCTGCGCGCGCGGCCGGTGTCCTCGCGCAGGTCGAGGTCGACCTCGCGCGGCTCGGCCCGCGGAGGCAGACGCACCCGGCGCTGCTGCGCCTCCAAGTCGCGCTGGAGCGGCACTTTGGGGACCGACGGGGGCACGCCGCCCATCCGCTCTGCGGTCTCCATCCCCGAGCGGACGCGCTCCGCCTTGGCCGCCGCCCCTTCGCACAGAACCGACGCCACGGCCTCCGCGGCCTCCTCCAGGCCGGGCAGGGGGCGCCCCCGTAGCGACGCCAGCGCTTCGCAGAGCCGGACCCCTTCGATGACGTGAGCGGGGGAGACCTGCTCGCCCTCGGCCCGCAGCAGCCGGGCCGCCTCGGAGAGCCACCGCTCCACGGGACGGTCCGGGGCGGTGAACAGGTGGTGGTACCAGCCGGGGGCGCGCACCCCGGCGCCGTAGCCCGAGGCGGCGCCGAGGCGGCCGTGGCTCCAGGGGATCCACGTCGTCCGCACGCCCGTCCGGGGCAGCCCCCGCAGAAGGGCGGCGTCCTCGGCGGCCTTGGGGCGCTCCAGCAGCGCGGGGACGTGCCAGGCGCCGCACACGACGGCGATCCTGGCGTGCCCGGCCCGCAGGGCCGAGCGCAGCACGCGGCGCATGTGCGCCTCCCGGCGGGCCTCGTGCCGCGGCGGCGCACCCGGGGCCGTCCGGGCCCGGACCTCGGCCATGGCCTCGGCGATGGCCGCGAACGGGGACGCCGCGGCCCCGCCGGAGCGCTCGCGCCCCCGGTGCTCGACGGCGTCGTCCCACCACCGCTCGGGGTCGTCGTAGCCGGCCGCCGCCGCGAGCCCGGCCAGCGGATCGGAGGGGCGGCCGCCCCGTGCTCCCCTGGGGGAGGCGAGGGAGACCGCGGCCGGCAGGTCGCAGAAGCGCACGTCGCAGCCGTTCTCATGCGCGTAGAGGAGGGCCTGCCACTCGGGGGAGAAGGAGGCGAACGGCCAGAACGCCGACCGCGCCGGGCCGCCGCGCGCGCCGGTGGCGTGCGCGAGCAGCGCCACCGGCGGTTCGAGGCCGCCGACGAACGACAGGAGCGGGTCGGCGTCGGCGGGGCCCTCGACGAGCACCGCCCCGGGCGCGAACTCCTCGAGCTCGGCCCGCACCGCGCGCGCGGAGCCCGGCCCGTGGTGCCGCACCCCCAGGACACGGACCCTGCCGGAATCGGTGGTGTTCACGTCGCTCCCTCCCGTGCGTCCGCTGCTCCTTGTCAGTCGCCCACCTCCCGGCAGGCGCGGTAGAACTCGCGCCAGCCCTCGCGGTCGCGGGCGACCGTCTCCAGGTACTCCCGCCACACCACCCCGTCGGCCACCGGGTCCTGCACCACCGCGCCGTGCACGCCCGCGGCCACGTCGGCCGGGCGCAGTACCCCGTCGCCGAAGTGCGCCGCCAGCGCCATCCCCTGGGTCAGCACCGAGATGGCCTCGGCGGTGCTCAGGGGCGCCCCGGGGGAGGCCACCTCGGCCCGGCCGTCCTCGGTCGCGCCACGGCGCAGCTCCCGGAAGACCGTCACCACGCGGCGGATCTCCTGCATGCCCGAGGACACCTCCGGCAGGCCGAGCGAGCGGCCCAGCTCGTCCACCCGCCGGGCGACGATGTCCACCTCCTCCTCGGCGGTGGCCGGGGACGGCATCACCACCGTGTTGAATCGGCGCCGCAGCGCCCCCGAGGGGGCGTTCACCCCGCGGTCCCGGTCGTTGGCGGTGGCGATCAGGTTGAAGCCGCGCCGCGCCTGTACCTCCTCGCCCAGCTCGGGAACGGGAAGCGTCTTCTCCGACAGGATCGTGATCAGCGCGTCCTGCACCTCTGAGGGGATGCGGGTGAGCTCCTCCACGCGCGCGATCCGCCCCTCGGCCATGGCCGTCATGACCGGGCCGGGCACCAGCGCGCGCCGGGACGGGCCCTCGGAGAGCAGGCGCGCATAGTCCCACCCGTAGCGCACGGCGTCCTCGGAGGTGCCCGCCGTGCCCTGCACCAGCAGTGTGGAGTCGCCCGAGACCGCGGCGGCAAGGTGCTCGGCCAGCCACGTCTTGGCGGTTCCGGGGGCGCCGACCAGCAGGAGTGCGCGGTCGGTGGCCAGCGTCGCCACGGCGACCTCCACCACCCGCCGGTCCCCGATGTACTTGGGGGAGACCAGGGTGCCGTCGTCGAGCCCGCCCCCGAGGACATAGGTCACCACCGCCCAGGGCGACAGCCGCCAGCCGGGCGGCCGGACCCGGTCGTCCGCCCGCGCCAGCGCGGCGAGCTCGTCGGCGTGGCGCTGCTCGGCGTGCGGGCGCAGCACGTCGGCGGGCGGCCCGGCTTCGGAAGGGGTCACTGGAGCTCCTCGTGGATCCGGAGGCGGAGGCGCAGGACGGCCTCCATGTCGGCCAGGGCGGCGGCGGTGCGCGGGTGGTCGCCGGGGCGGGGCCGGCGCGGGCGGGCCCCGGCCCCGGGCGGCATGCGCCGGGCCGCCACCCGGCACAGCTCGGGCAGGTACGCCTCGCCCGCCCCGTCGGCGGCGGTGTCGATCGCCCGTGCCGCGGCCGCGGCGAGCTCCTCGCTCCAGGGGCCGGGCACGTGGTCGAGCACCGGGAGCGCGGAGGGCGCACCGGCGTCGCCGACGGCCCGCACCGCCCAGGCGCACCGCCGTTCGGCGGGCAGCAGCGCGAGCAGGGCCGGGCCGCGGCTGCCGTGCACCGAGCGGCCGTGCAGCAGGCGCTCCATGACCGGGCCCGCCAGGGCGTCGGCCCACTCCCGGTCGCGCTGAACGACGGCCGCGTTGGCCAGGGCGTCGAGCAGGTCCCAGTCGCGGGCGGAGGAGGCGGCCCGGACGACCTCCGCCCGGTCGTCGCCGAGGTGGCCGGTCCAGGTGCGCAGCGGGGCGTGGGCGACCAGGGTCCACAGCCACTCGCGCCGGAGGTCCGCGGAGGCGGGGACGCCCGAGGACGGACGGGGGCGCAGGCCCAGGGCGGCGCCCAGCGCGCGGTCTGCGGGGTCGGGCAGGCGCACGGACGGGCGGCCGTCCGGGCCGGGGCGGACGTGGGCGCGGACCCGGCGGGCGAGCGCGTCGCCGCGTTCGGAGCGGGGCAGCCGCGCCAGCAGGGCCGAGGCGAGCGCGCGCACGCCGGGCGAGGGGGCGCGCAGTGCCCTGGACAGGAAGTCCTCGTCGGCGGGGGACAGGTGTTCCTCCAGGGAGATGAGGAGGCGGCGCCTCCCCGCGTCGTCCTCGTGCGCCCAGCGCTCCGGGGAGGTGTCCGGGCGCCCGTCGGAGGGGTGGAGGCCGGCAAGCCAGGACCAGTCGGCCGACAGGGAGGCGAGCCACCGGCCGCGCTCGCCGGAGGCCGCGGCGATCGCGGTCCGGAGCGCGCGGTGGCGGGAGCCCGCCTCCAAGAGGCCGGGCAGAAGGGAGGGCGGGACCAGCGCAGCGCGCGCGCGGGCGAGGTCCAGCCATTCGGCGATCAGCTCGGTGTCGTCGCGCTCCAGGAAGTCGTCCAGGACCTCGCCCGCCGCCCGAGGGACCCAGGGGGCCGACTCGGCGGGCGCCGGCGGCAGCGGTTCGGTGTCCGGGGCGCGGAGGGGGCGCACCCCGGCGCGGTCGCGGACGACCGCGAGGGCGGCCCGGTCGAGCAGGTCGAGCGCCGGGTGCCCGGCAGTGCCCTCACCGCCCGGTACCCCGGCGCGCGAGGTCCCGACGAGCGCCGCGGCGACGAGGGCGTCCCAGGGCACCGAGGGGACCGAAGGCGCCGGCGGCTCCGGAGGAGAGGAGGGAGGAGGGGAGGGGGCCAACGGATGCCTTTCGAGGGTGGGGGTGGTCCACTCCGGGGTGCACGGCCCCGGGGACCGCGCACGCGGCTCGGCGGGGACAGGTGACCGGTCGCGGGCGGCGCGAGGGAAGACCACGCCGCCCGCGACCGGGCGGACTCCCCGGGACGGCCGCGCCGTCCCGGGGAGGGCTCATAACAGGACCGGCGGGTCCGCGGGGTTCGGCGGCCAGACGGTCAGGGGGTGCAGCCCGTCGGGCGTCCACTCCGCGGCGGCGGTGACGGGGGCGCCGCCGCCGACCGCGAGCAGCCGCCATGGCGGCGAGGCGGCCGCCGCCACCGGGAGCGCGGCCCCGTCCGCCCCGGCCAGGCCCCACCCCCCGGACCGGTCCCGGACGGGGCGCACCCCCTCCAGGACCACCGGCCAGGCCTCCAGCCACGGGTCCTCCGCCAGCGCCCGGGACCAGGACCGGAGCGCCTCGTGCGCGCCGCCGCCCGTCGGTGCGGGCAGCAGGGGCGCCGGGGCGCGGCCGGGCACCCCGGTGAACACGGCGCGGTGCTCGGCGGAGCGGAAGGACAGGTCCGCCTCGACGACGGTGCCCGGGGGCGCCGGAGCCTCCGGCGCGCGCCCCTCGGCGGCGAACGACAGCAGGAGCGCGATCCGCCCGCTCGACGTCCCGCGCAGCCACGTGCGGCGCCCGGACAGGCGGTCCGCGGCGAAGTCGCGCCGCCCCAGCACCTGCCAGGCGTCCCGGACCGGGGCCGACACCGGGCCCGGCCCGAGCCCCGCGCGGGCCGCGACCGTGGCGCGCAGCCCCGGCGGCAGGCCGTCGCGGTTGCGGTGGCCGGCGGCGAGCAGGCGCAGCAGCGCCGCCCCGGCCAGCAGGCGCGAGGGCCAGTCGGGGGAGGCCGGAGACCCCGCGGACCCGGCCGCCCCCGCCAGCGCGCGCACCCGCCGGGCCGCCCGTCCCGCCTGGGCGTCCACCAGCCGGGCCGCCATGCCGTCCCAGTGCGCGTATCCGGCCGTGCGCGCGCCGGCCAGGCCCGCCTCGACCTGGTCCCGCAGCCACAGCTCCAGGTCGGCCAGGCCGGAGGCGACCCGGTCGGCGCGGCGGTGCGCGCGCTGCTCGGCCGCCCGCAGGGCGGCGGCGCGCCGCTCGGGCCAGCGCACCACCCACGGCGGCGGGGCGCCTCCGCAGGCCCGGCCCCGGCCCCACAGCACGAGCAGGGCCAGGGCGTGCAAACACAGGCGCCGCCGGACCGGGCACCCGCACCGGTGGACCGGCCCGCCCCCGTCCGGCAGGCGCACGGCGACGCGCAGGGGCCGGGCGGGCTCCCCGGCGTACTCGCCCCACACGGTGGTCCCGGCACCGGGCCCGTCCTGCCCGGCGCCGTCCGGCCAGTCCTGCCGTGCCGCGCCCAGCACCGGCCAGCGGCCGTCGCCGGCCATCGCGAGGACCTCCGGCGGGGCGGAGCCGCCGGGGAGCAGGCCCCGGACGTCGTCGGCGCTCCACTGTGTGCTCACACCCGCAATCTACGGGCCGGGTACGACATTTCCCGGCCTGCCGGCGCGGCGGGCGAAAACCCTCCGCGCCCGGGGCGGGCGCCTTAGGGTGTCGGGATCACGAGGTGAGGCCCGGCCGGTCCGTGTCTGTAGAGATACGGTGGGTGAGCGGGGTCAGGGCGAGGTCGGAGGGTGTGTGCTGTGACCGGGGGAGACACAGAGCGCAGGGAGATGCTCAGGCTGCTCGTGGGCCCGTGGATCGGCAAGGCGGTCGCCGCGGCCGCCGAGCTGGGGATCGCCGACGGACTCGCCGACGGGCCGCGCACGGGGGCCGAGCTGGCGGCCGAGCTCCGTGTCCGGCAGCAGCCGCTCGAACGCCTGCTGCGGCTGCTGGCCGCCGTCGGACTGGTGGACGACGACGCGGGCCGGTTCCGGCTGACCGCCACCGGCGAGCTGCTCAGCGCCTCCCACCCCGCCTCCATGAGGGAACAGGCGCTCCTGTACGACTCGCACTACTTCCGCGAGGCCTGGGACCGCCTCGCCGACGGGGTCCGCACCGGGGAGCAGCCCTTCGTCTCCGCCTTCGGGGAGGACGTCTTCTCCTTCATCGCCGCCCGTCCTGAGGAGGCGCTGCGCTTCTCCTCGGGCATGGCCGCCGGCGCCGGCTACGCCGAGGCGCTCGCATCGGCCTTCGACTTCTCCGGGGTGTCGAAGGTGGCCGACGTCGGCGGCGGCGACGGCGCCGTCCTCGAGGCCGTCCTGAGCCGGCACGAACACGTGATCGGCGTTCTCGTCGACCTGCCCGCCTCCATGGAGCCCGCGCGGGAACGGCTTCTCCCGTTCATCGCGGAAGGGCGCTGCTCGGTCGTCGAAGGCGATTTCCTCGAACGCGTTCCCGCGGCCGACGTCCATATCCTCAGCCGCATCCTGCACAACTGGGACGACGATTCCGCGCGGCGCATTCTCGCCAACTGCCGCGCCGCCATGCCCGCCGGGGACGGCCGGGTGCTCATCGCCGAACGCGTGCTCCCGGACAGCGGGCACCCCTGGCTGTCGCTGGCGTTCGATCTGCACATGATGGTGATGACGGGAGGCGCGGAACGCACGGGATCCCGGTACGAGGCGGTCCTCGAGCAGGCCGGCCTGCGCACCGTCGGCGAATCCGAGATGCCGTTGGAGATGCGCCTGCTGGAGGCGGCGCCGGTGAGCGGCCGGAACCCCTGATTCCGGCCGGCCGCATGGTGAGGAGAACATGCCGGGGGCGAAAGCGCCTCGACGTCGAGGCACGCCGCGGATTTCCGAGAAAACCCCCTCAAGGCGCCAAAGGGGCGATACGATCTTGTGCACGGGGGTGATCGTGAAGTTACGCGGGGGCGCGACTGAGAGGCGGCGCGGCGTGCACGGAGGACCTATGGAGCGCTTCCCCTGCGGAAGCGCCGCAGTGGTGCCGGTGCGGGGCGAGATCGACATCGCCACCGCGGACCGGATGCGCGATGACATCCTGCACGCGGCCGCGGTCGGCGAATGCGACTTCGTCGTGGTCGACCTGTCCCGGGTGACGTTCTTCGACGCCAGCGCCGTGCGGGCGGTCCTCTCCACGCACAGGGCCCTGACCGCCCAGGGGCGGCACATGGTCCTGGCCGAGCCCACCCCGCAGGTCCAGCGCACCCTGGACGCCCTCAAGGTGGACGAGCTCCTGGACGTCTACCCGATCGTGGAGATGGCGCTCGCGCACGTGCCCGGCCGCCAGGGCCGGGTTCCCGGCCCCGGCCGCGACTAGCGCGCCGTCAGATCCGGACCGCGCGCGTCACCAGCGTCGAGTGCGAGTCCGACAGGACCCACGGGCCCACGTCCCCGGGCGGCGCGGAGCGGCCCGGAAGCCCCTCGAGCCCGTGCGTGCGGTCGGTGACCCGCACCTCCACCTCCTCCTCGGTGTCGAAGCGCATCCGGAGCTCCACCCCCTCCTCCGGGACCGCCGACAGGGACAGGTGGAGCCCTTGGCCCTCCGACGCCCCGCGCTGGACCTCGGCCGTCCGCTCCGGCAGGCCCGGATAGGCGATCACCAGCTCCTCGGGGGCGCGCTCCAGGTCCACGCGCAGGTCGCCCGCGCCCCGCGACCCCGTCCTCCGGCGTCGGCCGCACCTCGGCGACGGGGGCGGCCAGATCGGCGGCCACGGCCTCCAGGTGGACGGCGGCGCGCTCGGCGCTGAACGCGTCCTCGGGGGCCGAGTCCGGGACGGGGGAGGGCGGGCCGGAGGCCCACACGGCGCCCCCGACGGCGGCGAGGAGGGCGGCGGCCGCGGCGGGCGCGCCGATCCGCGGGCGTGGAGGGGCGGCGACGGCGTCCATGGGGGTCTCCCTTCGCGCCGCAGGCTACCGGGGGCCGGCGGCGCGCACGTCCCCGCCCCGGGGCCGCCGTGCTAGTCGATCCGCCCCATGTCGCGGAAGATCTTCACTGTGTCGTGGAAGCGGGAGCTGCTCAGGTTGTTGTACACGCGCAGCGCGTCGTAGATGCCGAAGGCGAGGTCGGGCTCAGGGCGGTAGGTGCCGACGTCGATGACGAGGCACCGGTAGCGGTCGGTCGAGCGCTCCTGCACGACGAGGTTGCCCAGGCGCAGGAAGGCCGCCACCTCGTCGGTGTAGCCGAGCTCCTCGGACCGGTGCAGCCGCTCCTCGCAGACGGCGTTGTCCAGCTCCTCGGAGAAGGAGTCGGGGTCGCCGTCGCTGAACTTGATCAGCTCCTGGGCCATGAGGTCGTCGACGGTGACCGAGTCGATGGCCTCCAGGATCTCCGGCATGCGGAGCAGGGCGGTGTCCACGTCGGCCAGGGCCGCGCGGACGCGGGCGGAACTGACCTGGGAGCGGCGTCCGGGATCGGTGTCGAAGGGGTGCTGGCGCCAAGTGCCGTGGGGCGGGTTCCCGACGTCGAACGTCTTGAGAGCGCGTCTGTACTCGTTCGCCGCCTCGGTGACCGCGCGGCGGGCCCGACCGCGCTCACGGTGGAGCATGCGCAGATCCTCTCTAATCCAGCGTTCGCTCCACCTTAAAACGCAGGACTTCTTTTCAGGGGAGGATTGCGGAGAACGAAAGGGGGCCTTCAGGCGTCATTCGCATCAGGCATCGGAGCCGGCGCCGGCGAGGGCCGCCACGGCGGCGCGCGCCAGGCCGCGGGCCTGGGCCGGGCTGAGCTCTTCGCGGATGACGGCCAGGCGCCAGTACACCGGGCCCAGGATCAGGTCGAGGGCGAGTTCGGGGTCGGTGCCCTCCGGCAGCTCCCCCCGGCCCACGGCGTTGCGGATGACGACGGTGGCGATCCCGCGCTGGGTGCGCTGGAGCGCCTCTTCGAGCGTGGCGGCGATCTCCGGGCCGCGGGCGGCCTCGGCCAGCAGGTCGGGCACGATCTGCCGGGCGAGCGGGTGGCGCAGGGCCTGGGCGGCGGTGGTGATCAGCTCGTGCACGTCGCCGTGCAGGGAGCCGGTGTCGGGGACGGGGGTCACCTGCCCGGCGGCCTCGGAGACCACGTCCAGGACCATCTCCAGCTTGGACTTCCAGCGCCGGTAGACGGCGGTCTTGCCGACCCCCGCGCGCTTGGCGACGGCCTCGATGGACAGCCGGCCGTAGCCCACCGAGGCGAGCTCGGAGAAGACGGCGGCCCGGATGGCGCGGGTCACGTCCTCCTGGAGGACCGCGGCGCCGGCCGGGGCGCGCCGGGGGGCGGGAGATTCGGGTTCGGCCATGCCGAAAGCCTAACGCAGGGTCGCGACGAAACGGTTGCGTTCTGTCGTACGGTCGCCTACGCTCTCCAGGCGGCGCAACGGTCCCGCCCCGGAAGGGCGGCCGCCGCCCTGCCGTCCACCGCGGATCCCGATCGAAAGCGAGCCGAGCGTGAGCAGTTCCCCGTCCCCCGCACGGGCGGCGGATCCGGCGGACGCGGACCCGACCGCGGAGGCCGCCGGCCTCGCGGAGCTGGCCGCGCGCCACGGACTGGCCCCCAGCGGCAAGCGGCCCCCCTTCGGCCGGTACCTCAAGCAGCTGTGGCACCACCGGCACTTCATCGACACCTTCGCCCGCGCGCGGGCCAGCGCCAAGTACAGCAGGGCCAACCTCGGCCGGCTGTGGGAGGTCGGCACGCCGCTGCTGAACGCGGCCGTGTACTACCTGATCTTCGGCCTGCTTCTGCAGACCGACCGCGGGGTCGAGGACTTCATCCCCTTCCTGGTGACCGGGGTCTTCGTGTTCACCTTCACCCAGCAGACCGTTCTGTCCGGGGTGCGGGCGGTCTCGGGCAACCTCGGCCTGATCCGCGCACTGCACTTCCCGCGCGCCGCGCTGCCGATCGCGCTGGCGCTCGTGCAGATGCGCCAGATGCTGGTGACGATGGGGGTCCTGTTCGTCATCGTGGTGGCCACCGGGCAGCTCCCGCAGTGGAACTGGTTCCTCGTGGTCCCCGTCCTGCTTCTGCAGTCGCTCTTCAACACCGGGCTGTCGCTGGTCTTCGCCCGCGCCGGCGCCAAGGTGAGCGACCTGGCCCAGCTGATGCCGTTCGTGCTGCGGACCTGGATGTACGCCTCGGGTGTCATGTACTCGATCGAGGTCATGGCCGCCGGCGCCCCGGCGCCGGTGCGGTTCGTGCTCGACGTCAACCCGGCGGCGATCTTCATCGATCTGATGCGCTTCTCACTGATCGACAGCTTCACGGCCTCGCAGCTGCCTCCCTACGCTTGGTGGGTGGCCGCGGCCTGGGCGCTGGCGGCGCTCGTCGGCGGGTTCGTCTACTTCTGGAAGGCGGAGGAGAGCTATGGCCGCGACTGATCAGGCCACGGCGACCGCGCAGGCCGCGGCGACGGCCGAGGCGAGGTCCGACCCCGCGGGCGTCCCCTCCGACCTCGGAGAGCCGACGGTGATCGCCGACGGGCTGCACGTGGTCTACCGGGTGCGCGGCGCCGCAGGGCGCTCGGGCGGCGGCGGGCCGGCGGCCCTGATGCGGGCACTGACCCGCCGCAAGGGGAGCGGCGGCGCGCGCAGGGTCCACGCCGTCAAGGGTGTGAGCTTCGTCGCCCGCAGGGGAGAGGCGATCGGCGTCATCGGCTCCAACGGATCGGGCAAGTCGACCCTGCTCCGGGCGGTCGCCGGGTTGATCCCGCCGGAGAGCGGCCAGGTGTACACCAACGGCCAGCCGTCGCTGCTGGGGGTCAACGCGGCCTTGATGAACGACCTTCCCGGGGAGCGCAACGTCGTCCTGGGGTGCCTGGCGATGGGCATGACGCCCGCCGAGGTGCGGGAGCGCTACGACGACATCGTCGAGTTCTCGGGGATCAACGACAAGGGCGACTTCATCTCCCTGCCGATGCGCACCTACTCCTCGGGCATGGCGGCCCGTCTGAGGTTCGCCATCGCCGCGGCGCGCGACCACGACGTGCTGATGATCGACGAGGCGCTGGCGACGGGCGACCGCGCCTTCCGCAAGCGCTCGGAGAAGCGGATCAAGGAGCTGCGGGAGAAGGCCGGAACGGTGTTCCTGGTCAGCCACAGCAACAAGACGATCCGCGACACCTGCGACCGCGCGCTCTGGATGGAGCGGGGTGAACTGGTGATGGACGGCCCGGCGTCCGAGGTCGTCGACGCTTACGAGGCGGACAACGCCGACTGAAGGGCGACTGAGGCGGGCCCCGGGGCGGCGCTCACGCCCTCCCGTCGGGGCCTTCCAAGGACTCGACCGCCTCGGCCAGACGGCGCATCGCCTCCAGGGTCCGTGCCAGCTCCTCCGCGCCCACGGCGTCGGCGGGCTTCGCCGCGAACGCGGCGTGCCCGGGAAGGAAAGGGCTGCTGCGCGGCCCCCTCGCCTGCCGCGCAGCAGCCCGGCTCCAGGCGTCGATTTCAGGCGTCGATGCCCAGGCGGCGCAGGGTGGTCTGGATGTCGGCCAGGTAGGGCCGCCGTGTCAGCGGGCGGCCGCTCGGGTCGGCCAGGGTGTAGAGCTGCCCGACGGGCGTGGGGCGGCGCGTCAGTCGCAGGCCGTAGACGGCGGCCTTGTTCGCGACACGGGCGATGGCGGCCTGGTACTCCGAGTCCGCGGCCAGTGGGATATCGTCCATTCGTCTCGCCTCTCTGGTTTGTCCGGGTGAGACCACGCCCCGGGGCCGGTGGTGCGGTCGCCGGGGCCTTTTCTGCGATTACCGTGTCATCGCGAACCGGTGAGATCCATGTATCGCTTTGAGCGCCTTGATCTCTCCGTAGAGGGCGGTTGCGCGCGATGAGTGGATGGTAAAAGCAGATCCATGGTGGTAAACCGACTCACCGCGATGGAGAGGTTCGGTGCCGAGGTGCGTCGGACCCGTGTCAGTGCAGGGATCTCACAGCAGGAGCTGGCTGCGGCCGTTCTCGCTTCCCAGAGCACGGTCAGCGATTTCGAATGCGGAAAGAAACGACCGAAAAGGGATTTTGCGGTCGAAATCGACCGTGTGCTTACCGCTGAGGGGCGGTTGGTCACCGCATGGGACCACGCTTTCAAGGCCTATGAACCGCCGGAGTGGTTCCGAGAGCTTCCGCTTCTGGAGCGTCGGGCGCTGGAGATCCAGGAGTACCATCCATTGCTCGTGCCGGGCCTGGTCCAGACCGAGGACTACGCTCGGGCCTCCATCGAGGCCGGAGACAGGAGGGCGCCCCGGTCCTATGTCGGCCGCAAGGTCCAGGAGCGCGTCGAGAGGCAGGCCATCCTCCAAGGGGAGGAGGCCCCCTTCCTCAGCGTCGTCCTGGACGAGTCGGTATTGCGCAGACGAGTCGGAAGCCCTGCGACAATGAAGGGGCAGCTTGATCATCTGCGGGCCATCGCCTCGTGGGAGCAGGCGGAGGTGCTGGTGGTGCCCGCCGCGACCTTGAACCATCCGGGCTTGGAGGGGGGCTTCAAACTCGTCCGCCTCCCCGAGTCGAACCTGGTGCTCTACCAGGAGACCCGCTCCGGCGGCGGTGTGGTCGTCGACCAGGAACTCGTCGATGAGCACATGGCGCTGATGGCGGATCTGAGGGGAGTGGCACTGCCCCCCGAGCAGTCGCTCGCCCTCATGGAACAGGTGCAAGGAGAGATCGAATGATCAGCGAGACGGGTTGGCGCAAGTCGAGTTTCAGCAAGGGGGACACGAACTGCGTCGAGTCCCGCTTGGCCGTGCAGCGCGTCCACGTCCGCGACAGCAGGAACCCCGGCCTCGGTCACCTGGCGTTCCCGTGCGCCGAATGGCAGGCGTTCCTGAGAGGGCTGGAGGAGCGCACCGGGTAGGCGCGCTGCGGCCGCCGGCCCTCACGGTGTCCGGCGGCCGGCGCCCAGCCGGTTGCCCAGTGCCCTGCGGAACTCGCGGTCCAGCTTCTCCCCCGACTCGCCCCGGGCCGTGTACACCACCTCGCTGCCGTCCTTGAACCGCACGGTGGCCACCACGTCGCCCTGGCCGTCGTAGGTGATGCTCCCCGACGCCAGCTCGGCGAACGGCACGCGCTGGTACGCGGCCCGCGAGCGCCACTTGGGGCGGCGCTCCTCGTCGGGCCAGCGCCCCTTCCACCATGCGGACGCCCGTCGCCGGAGCCGGGGGAAGGGCAGCAGGAACAGCCACACGGCCGCCCACACCGCCAGCAGTCCCAGCAGCAGCCCCACCAGCAAAGAGCCCAGCAGCTCGCCGACGATCTCGCCGCCCTGGTGGTAGAGGAGCCCCGCGACCAGGTACAGCAGGGCGGCGACCAGCACCGCGATGACGGCTGTGCGCAGCCGCTCGTCGACGGCCGACGGGTCGAGGGCGAGCGCCGCCGCGATCGAGGCGGCCAGGAGCACGCCGGCGGTGAACATCGGCCAGGCGGAGAAGACGCGGTTGAAGAACCGCACGGCCGGGCGCGGATCGGCACGGTAGCCCGTCGCCTCGAACCGCAGGGCGCGCCGTCCGCCGGGGCGCGCGCGGACGCCTTCGATCACGGTCATCCCGTCGACTCCCGAGTCGTCGGTACATGCGCGGTGTGTCGGTCGGGGCATGATTCTTCCATGTCAGGGCGGTCGTGCCGGTGTGTCCCCCCTTGCCGCAATCGGTCAGGGCGGGGGTGCCACCGCGTCCAGCCCTAGGACGGGCGCCAGTCGCCGCCGGTGCCATTCGGGCGTGCCGAACAGCAGCGCCGATCCGTGCGCGCGCTTGAAGTGCCGCTGGGCGTCGTGCTCCCATGTCACCCCGATGCCCCCGTGCAGTTGGATCGCCTCCCCGGCGATGGCCCGGTAGGCCTCCGAGCAGGCCGCCTTGGCCGCCGAGGCGTCGATCCACGCCTCAGGGGAGCCGTCGTCCAGCGCGAACGCGGCCGCATAGGACAGCGAACGGGCGCTCTCCAAAGCCACGTACATGTCGGCCAAGCGGTGCTTGACCGCCTGGAACGAGCCGATCGGCCGCCCGAACTGCTCCCGTGTCCCCGCGTAGGCGACCGTCATCTCCACGCAGCGCGCCGCGCCCCCGACCTGTTCGGCAGAGAGTGCCGTGCACGCCGCTGTCAGGACGTCCCACAGGATGCGTTCTCCGCTGAGGGAGAGGGCGTGCGCCGGAGCGCCGTCGAGGACGGTGTCGGCCTGGGGCCGGGTCAGGTCCACGGGGACGTGCTCGGCCACCGATACGCCCTCGGCCCGCGGGTCGACTGCGAAGACCGCGGGGCCGTCCGCGGTCGACGCCGCGACGACGAGGAGGTCGGCGTCTCCGGCCCCCAGGACGTGCCGCTTGCGGCCGGTGACCCTCCAAGGGCCCTCCCCGGCCCCCGGGCGGGACGTGTTCGCGGGCTCTGCGCGCGCGGTGAGGCCGGTCGGGTCGAAGCCGCCGTCCTCGGCCCACGCCAGCGCCGCCGTGGCCGTCCCCTCCGCCAGGCGGCCGAGCCAGGCGTCCCGGAGAGGCGACGGGCCGCACTGCACGAGCGCCTGCCCGGCCAGGACCGACGAGGACAGGAACGGGGTCTCCGCCAGCGCACGTCCCAGCTCCTCCATGACCACGTGCACTTCCAGCGGACCGAACCCCCCGCCGCCGAGGTGCTCGGGCACCGCCAGTCCGGACGCCCCCACCTGCTCGGCCAGGGGCCGCCATGCCGCCGCGCCGCGATGGCGGGCCAACAGGCGCCGCACCGTGTCGCGCAGCTCGGCGTGCTCGGCGCGCAAACGCATCTCGGCCTCCCGGGCACACGGCCCTCGATCACCTACCAATCGTTTGCTAGGTTAGCCGTGTGCGCCGCCGCGGACCAGAGGGGGCCCATGACCGCCGAAGCCGACCCGGTCGCCGGGTTCCGCCGCGAGATCCGCGCCTGGCTGGAGGAGAACCTCGCCGGCGCCTTCGCCGACGCCCGCGGGACGGGCGGCCCCGGCCGCGACCACGAGGCCTTCGCGCTGCGCCGCTCCTGGGAGCGGCGGATGGCCGCCGCCGGGTGGACCTGCATCGGCTGGCCGGCCGAGCACGGCGGGCGCGGCGCCACCATCGGGCAGCAGGTCGCCTTCCACGAGGAGTACGCTCTGGCCGACGCCCCGGCGCGGGTCGGCCACATCGGCGAGGAACTCCTCGGCCCCACCCTCATCGCCCTGGGCACCCCCGGGCAGCGGCACCGCTTCCTGCCGCCCATCAGGCGCGGAGAGGAACTGTGGTGCCAGGGCTATTCGGAGCCGGGGGCCGGGTCCGACCTGGCGGCGGTCTCCACCCGGGCCGAACGGCGCGAGGGGCCCGGCGGCCCCCACTGGCGCGTCCACGGCCAGAAGGTGTGGACCTCCCACGCGCGCGAGGCCGACTGGTGCTTCGTCCTGGCCCGGACCGACCCGGGATCGACGCGCAGGGACGGGCTCGGCTTCCTGCTCGTCCCGCTCCGCCAGGACGGCGTGGAGGTGCGGCCCATCACCCAGCTCACCGGGACATCGGAGTTCAACGAGGTCTTCTTCGACGGTGCGCGCGCCGAGCCCGACCACATCGTCGGCGAACCGGGGGAGGGGTGGCGCGTCGCCATGGCCACCCTGGGCTTCGAACGCGGCGTCTCCACGCTCGGACGGCAGGTCGGCTACGAGCGGGAGCTGCGCGCGCTGGCCGAGCGGGCCCGGACGAACGGGGCGGCGCGCGACCCCCTCCTACGCGACCGCCTCACACGCGCGTGGATCGATGTGCGCGCCATGCGCGCCACCGCGCTGCGCACCATGGCGGGGCTGGCCGACGGCGTCCCGGGGCCCGAGGCGTCGATCTCCAAGATCCACTGGGCGCGGTGGCACCGGCGCCTCGGCGAGCTGGCCATGGAGGTGGCCGGCCCCGGAGGCGCGCTCGCCTCCGGGCCGCCCTACGAGCTGGACCGCTGGCAGCGGCTCTTCCTCTTCTCCAGGGCCGACACCATCTACGCCGGCACCGACGAGGTGCAGCGCGACATCATCGCCGAACGCGTCCTCGGTCTGCCCCGGGACCGCCGCTCATGAGGGGAGGCCCCTACGCTTCCCCGTCCCCGGCCAGCCCGAACTCCTGTTTCACCCGCTTCTTGAGCAGCTTGCCCGCCGCGTTGCGCGGCAGCTCCCGGGTGACGATGCGCATGTGCGCGGGGATCTTGAAGGCGGCCAGCTTCGGCTCCAGGTAGGCGCGCAGCTCCTCCTCGGTCAGCTCCGTTCCCGGGAGCAGGCCGACCACCGCCGCCACCTCCTCGCCCAGGACCTCGTGCGGCACGCCCACCACGGCGACCTCGCCCACCGCCGGGTGCTCGTGCACCGCGGCCTCGACCTCGGCGCAGTACACGTTCTCCCCGCCGCGGATGATCAGGTCCTTGGCGCGGTCGACGATGGAGAGGAAGCCCTCCTCGTCCAGGCGCCCCAGGTCGCCGGTGTGCAGCCAGCCGTCCTTGAACGTCTCCGCGGTCTCCTTCGGGCGGTTCCAGTACCCGTGCACGATGCCCGGCCCGCTGATCAGGACCTCGCCGACCTCCCCCGGAGGCAGCTCCGTACCGTCCGGCCCCACGACCTTGATGTCGACCACCGCCACCGGCAGGCCCGCGCTGTCCGGCCGCAGCAGGTAGTCGCTGCCGCCGTTGACCGTGGCGATCGCCGAGGACTCGGTCAGTCCGTAGCCCTGCCCCAGCATCAGCTCGTGCAGCCCGGACCGGGCCCGCGAGACCAGGGCGGGCGCCGCCGGGGCGCCGCCGCTGGAGAGCACCAGCAGGCTCGTCAGGTCGTACTCGTCGAGCCGGGGGCAGGCCAGCATCTGCGCGATCATCGACGGCACGGCGGTGATCGCGGTGACCCGCTCGCGCTCGATCAGGCGGAGCGCCTCCTCGGGGTCCCACTTGTACATCAGCACCAGCGCCCCGCCCTTGGCCAGCGCCGGGTACATCACCGACTGGGCGCCCGTGGTGTGGAACAGCGGGACCGTGCACAGCACGGTGGCCGCCCCGACCGCGTCCAGGAAGGCCTGGGCGTCGGGCATGTCCAGGCCCAGCCGCATCAGCGAGCGGATGCGCGCGTAGTCGGCCGAGATCTGGTTGGAGATCATGTTCCGGTGCGAGCCCACCGCCCCCTTGGGGCGCCCGGTCGTGCCGGAGGTGTAGAAGATGTTCGCCGGGTCGTCGGGGTGCAGCTCGGCCGCGGGGGGTTCGGCGTCCGGCTCCACCGCGCCCAGCACCTCCGGCCACGGGCGCGCCCCCTCCGGCAGCGCCCCCTGCGCGCGCACCGCGATCACCGGCAGGCCCAGGCGCGCGGGGGCCCCGCCCAGCTCCGCGATGCGCTCGCCGTCGGCGACCAGCAGCCGGGCCCCGCTGTCGGTGAGCCCGAACTCCAGCTCCTCGCGCCTCCACCAGGCGTTGAGCGGGACCAGGATCGCGCCGATCGAGGCGGCCGCGTAGTAGGCGATCACCCATTCGGGGTAGTTGCGCAGCGCCAGGGCCACCCGGTCGCCCTTGCCCACGCCGTACTCCTCGGCCATCCGCCGCGCCATGGTGGCGGCGTGCCGGTAGAACTCGGCGTGGGTCAGCCGCTCGTCCCCGTAGACCAGGGCGGGCGCGTCGCCGAAGGCCTTCCCCGCCTCCAGGGCGTCCCGCAGGGTCGGCACGGCGTTCTTCCACACCCGCGTGGGGACCCCGGCGACGTCGGCGATCTCGATCTCGTAGGGGCTGCCCGCATGGAGCAGGCGGGCGGTCACGGCGCCGATCGCGCGCACCGGTCGCTGGACGGGGGGTTCGGTCATGCGCACACTCCCTAGGGTCGGGCCCCGCCCGGGGCAGGGCGGGGAGGGAACCGCGGTCGCCCCGCCCCGGGTCAGGGGGCGAAGCGGACGAGGGACCTGCCCCCGCGCCCCTGCCGCATGCGCAGGAAGGCGTCGGGCAGGCCGTCGAGGCCGATCTCGTCGGTGACCATCGAGGCCAGGTCGAGCGAGCCGTCGCGGACGAGCCCGGCCAGCAGGGGCACGTCGCGGGCCGGGTCGGAGGAGCCGTAGACGCAGCCGCGCAGGGTGCGGGCGAAGTGGAAGAGCTCCAGGGCGCTGAAGGACACCCGGTCGTCCTTGGAGCCCACGCCCACGACGGTGGTCGTGCCGCCGCGCCGGGTCATGCTCCAGGCGCTGCGCACCGCGGCGGAGGAGCCGACCACCTCGAAGGCGTGGTCGACGCCCCGGCCCTCGGTCAGGCCGCGCACCTCCTTGGCGGCGGCGTCCCCGGCGGTGACGAAGTGGGTGGCGCCCAGCGCGCGGGCGAGCTCCTCCTTGGCGGTGGACACGTCGACGGCGATGAGCGGGTCGGCCCCGGCGCTGCGGGCGGCCTGCAGGGCGGCCAGTCCGACGCCTCCCAGGCCGATCACGGCGGCCGACTGGCCCGGGCGCACGTCGGCGGAGTTGGCGACCGCGCCCCACCCGGTCAGCACGGCGCAGCCCAGCAGCGCGGCGGCGGCGGGGTCGACCCCGTCGGGCAGGGGGACCAGGGCGTTCTCGGGGACGATCGTCGCCTCGGCGAAGGCGGCGGTGCCCAGCCCGGCGTGCACGGGGGTGCCGTCGGGAAGGGAGGCGTAGGGCGTGCGCGCCGCGTCCCCTGAGCGCTCGCAGAGGTAGGGCTCGTCATTGGTGCAGAACCAGCAGGTGCGGCAGGCGGGGGCCCAGTTCAGCACCGCCTGGTCGCCTGGGGCGGCGGCGGTGACGCCTTCCCCGACGGCCTCGACCGTGCCCGCCCCCTCGTGCCCGAGCACGGCCGGCATGGTCTGGGGGAGCGTGCCGTTGGACAGGGAGAGGTCGGAGTGGCAGACCCCCGCCGCGGCCAGCCGGACCCGTACCTGGCCCGGACCCGGGTCGGGGAGGACCACCCGCTCGATGGCGGGGGGTTCACCGACGGAGGTGAACAGGGCGGCCCGGACGGTGGTGCTCATGTGGTGTCTCCCGCGCGTGCGTGGCGTGGGGCACGGGGAGGGGCCGCGCCCCGGGTGTGCGCGAGCCTACAAGACCGACCGGTCGGTTCACCAGGGTGGGCGGTGCGGCGGGTGGTGCCGTCCGGCCCGCACGCGCCGGACGGCGGCGCCCCGCAGGGGCGCCGCCGCCGGTCAGAGGCAGGGGAAGGGGGACGGGGTCAGGTGGTGGTCAGGGACAGGCCCCACTGGCTGAGGATCGGGTTCACCGGCTGGAAGAAGGTGGTCCCGCCCCAGGAGCAGTTGCCCGAGCCGCCCGAGGTCACGCCCTGGGCCTGGTTGCCGCTCAGCCACGAGCCGCCGGAGTCGCCGGGCTCGGCGCAGGCGGTGGTGCGGGTCAGGCCGCGGACGGTGCCCTGCGGGTAGTTGACGGTCTGGTTCTTGGCCTGGATGGTGCCGCAGTGCCAGCCGGTGGTCGAGCCCGAGCGGCACACCGAGGCGCCGACGGAGGCCTCGTTGCTGCCGCGCACGGCCACGCGGCCGCCGCGGTAGTTGTTCACGTAGGGGCTGGGGGTCCAGCCGGAGTTGGCGCGCACATAGCCCATGTCGCGGCCGGGGAAGACCGAGCCGGCCACGCGGCCCGACTCGCCGGCCGATCCGCTCACGGAGGTGCCGGTGCTGCCGCAGTGCCCGGCGGTGACGAAGCCGCCGCGCACCGAGAAGCCGATCGAGCAGCGGCTGTTGCCCGGGTAGTAGGCGTCGCCGCCGACGATGGCGCCGAAGGTCTCGGGCTGGGCGTCGGCCTTCTCGACCACCACGGGGGCCGAGTCCAGGCCGGCGTCGGCGATGAGGTCCTCGGCCGCGTCCTCGGAGCCCTCCAGGGCCTCGACGACGACGGTGTTGGACTCCAGGTCCACGTGCCAGCCGGTGACCTCCTCCGACACACCGTCCTCGGACGCGGCGTCCAGGTCGGCCATGGCGGCGTCGAGCTCGTCCTGGCTCGCCTCGACCACGCGCGTCTCGGCGCCGGTGGCCTCGACCGCCTCAACGGCGGAGGGGTCGGCGACCGAGACGGTCAGCTCGTGGGTCTCGGTGTCGAAGACCGCGCCGGCGAACGCCTCGCCGGCGGCCTTCTCGGCCTCCTTCTCGAGGGAGCGGGCGCTCTCCTCGGCCGTGAGCAGTTCGTCGGCCTGGCCGGAGGCCACGCCGAGGTCGCGCTCGATCGCCTCGGCGAGCGGCTCGGTGCCCTCAGGGAAGGCGTCGGCCTGCGCGCCGGCGGGGGCGGCGGCGATCAGGCCCAGGGCCAGGGCCGATCCGCCGAGGATGCGAATACAGGGGGATTTCCGCACGTTCCTTACTCCTTGCGGTGGGGAGAATCGAACGGGTCGAGCGGTTCGGACGCCGCCGCTGGCGGCCGGAGCCGCAACGGCGGGCGTCCCGGGGCAACCCGGCCTTGTGGGCCGGGCGGATGTCCACCGGACGATCGGTAAACAGTTGGCGACTATAAGCGAATCCTCCGCTGAGCAACACGGTTGTTGCACAACGTGCCTAGCTGAGGCGCGGCTCGTGATACATCGGAACAGCGGACGGCGCGCGTTCGGGCGCACCGGTCCAACTCGGCGATCGGCTTTTAGCTGCGCCTTATCTCCTCAGGTCAGGCCGGTCGCAATGGGCCCCATAAAAGGCGACGGGGGGCATATCCAGGGGGGTTTCCTGGCCGGATCAGGCCAATCGCTGTATACGGAGTGCAATCAACCGGGTACCCCGGTGGCGCTGTGCGGACCTCGTGCGGACCTCGTGCGGACCTTCGGCCCTGCCGACCGGCCGGGGCCGGCGCGGGCGCGCCTCGATAGGCTCGTGCGCCGTGGGCACCAAGCACAGGCGGCTCCCCCGGGAGGTCCGCGAGCAGCAGATGATCGACGCGGCCATCCGCGTCTTCTCCCGCCGGGGCTACCACAGCGCCGGCGTGGAGGAGATCGCGGAGGAGGCGGGCATCTCCAAGCCGATGGTCTACATCTACCTCGGCTCCAAGGAGGGCGTCTTCACCGCGTGCATCCGCCGCGAGGCCGACCGGCTGGTGGAGGCGGTCCGCGCCGGCGTCTCCGGCCGCGCGGCCCCCGAGGAGGGCCTGTGGGCGGGGCTGCGGGCGTTCTTCCAGTTCGTCGCCGACAACAGGGAGAGCTGGGTGGTCCTCTACCAGCAGGCCCGGACCCAGGGCGAGCCCTTCTCCCGCGAGGTCTTCCAGGCGCGCTGCCGGGTGATGGAGGAGATCACCTCCCTGGTGGTCACGGGCACCGCCGCCCCGGACGGCGGGCGCCTGGTCTCCCAGAAGGACGCCGAGGTCCTGGCCCACCTCGCCGCAGGCGCCGCCGACGCCCTGACCGACTGGCTCCTCCAACACCCCGAGGAGACCCCCGAGACCCTGACCGAACGCATCGTCTCCCTGGCCCTGGCCGGAGCGGAGCGGTACACCGGATCGGGAAGGCCTTAGTACTGCAACGACAGGTCGGTCGGGGACCCGGCGGACACCCCCGCGGGCAGGCCCGTTGTTGATCTCGGGGAAGTCGGCCTTGTACCGGCCGGTACAAGGCCGACTTCCCCGAGATCAACAACGGAGAGGGCGCAAGCCGCACCACGGCGCCGGACACGGACACGACCCAGCGCCCCTGCGGACCGCCGCCCGCCAGGCGGGCCGGAGCGGGGTACCTGCTACTCCGTATTAGCCCGTCGCCTGGCCCGCGCGTGTCACGGCGAACCACATCCGCATCCTCTGTTCGGGGTCGGACAGGTCGATGCCCAGGTCCCTCTCGATCCTTCCGATCCTGTAGCGCACGCTGTTCCTGTGGGCGCCCAGGTCGGCGGCGGTCCTGTCCCAGTTGCCGTTCCGGGCCAGCCATGCACGCAGGGTCCCGCGCAGCATGCGCGCGCTCTCGGTCTCGGCCGCCAGCGGCCCCAGCAGGCCCACCGCCGCCCGTTCCGCCGCCGCCGGGTCGATGACGGCCTCGAACGGGTCCTCCCCGCCCTGCGCCACCAGCGGGCGGGCCGCAGCGCGCGCCCGCACCAGCAGTGCGGCCGCCTCCCGGTCGGCCTCGGGCAGCTCCTGCACCGGGACCGGCCTGCTCAGCGCCCCCAGCCACCCCCGGCGGTACAGGTCGTCCAGCGCGTCGGCGTGCGCCCGGGCGTCCCCGAGGTCGGCCGCCACCGCCCGCACCGGCCCCCGGCCGCCCGGCGTCCCCGGGTCCGCGACCTCGGTCCCCAGGGCGGCCGCCGCGTCCGCCGCCGAGGGCGCGGGACCCCGCCCGGCGCGCACCGCGTGCAGCACCCGGTAGCCGCCCTCCGGGGCTGCGTCGTCGGTGCCGCCGGCGCCGCCGGCGCCGTTCTCCGCCGCCCGGCCGGCCAGCGGGGCGAGCATCGGCCCCAGCCCCGGCGCCCCCTGCCCGTCCAGCAGCAGCCGGCACAGCAGGGGGCCGGGCGCCGCCGAGGCCGTCCCGCGCGAGAGCAGCCCCAGCAGCGCCACCGCCGTGCCCAGGACCGCCCGCTCGGCCATGTCCAGCGCCTCGGGGCGCCCCAGCACCAGCACGCCCTGTTCGCGCGGCGGCTCGCCCACCGCGTGCAGGAACACCTCGTCACCGCCGAGCACCGCCTTGGCGCTGCGTGGGCCCCGCGGGCGGCGCAGCCGCCCGGCCAGCTCGGCCACCTCGGCGCCCAGCTCCCCGGGGGGCGAGGCGGCGCCCAGCCGCGCGCCGGCCCCCGGCCCGTCCAGCAGCACCGCCCAGCAGTCCAGCGCGCCGGCCAGCGTGGACAGCACCCGCTCGGCGGGGGCGGCCGCGGTCACCGACCGCACCAGCGCCCGGTGCGCCTCGCTCACCCGGCGCACGGCCTCGACGCGTCCCTCCTCCACCAGCGCGCCGACCGCGCGCCCCACCGCCACGAACGGCGTGGTGCGGGCCACCTCCACCAGCGCCAGCCCGTGCGCGGCGCACCGCTCCACCAGGCCGCCCGGGACCTCGTCGAAGACCGGGGTCACCCCGAACCCCAGCGCGCCCGCGCCGACCCGCACCAGTCCGGAGACGTACTCCTCCAGGTCGGCGGGGTCGGTGGACATGTTCACCCCGGCGGTCAGCACCAGCTCCCCGCCGATCAGGTAGGGGGCCGGGTCGCGCAGCTCGCTCACCGCGGCCCAGCGCACCGACGGCGGTTCCCCCTCGGGCAGCACCACGGCGCGCAGCCCCAGGTCGCGCCGGTCCAGCAGGCTCTTGAGCGGCACGCTCCCGTCACCGTGCACCGGCCCCCCTCTCCGTCCGCCCGCTCCCCGGGCGCGTGTTTCCCGCAGGTCACCGACGAGGGGCCGGGGGAGGGGG
Organism: Nocardiopsis baichengensis YIM 90130; assembly: GCF_000341205.1. Classification (NCBI taxonomy): domain Bacteria; kingdom Bacillati; phylum Actinomycetota; class Actinomycetes; order Streptosporangiales; family Nocardiopsidaceae; genus Nocardiopsis; species Nocardiopsis halophila. Next base: position 102,051 of record NZ_ANAS01000001.1, read on the forward strand.
AACGAGACCGAACGACCAGGGAATAGGGACCGGACTGTACGGAACATCCAGTTACGGGCCAGCTTATGCGGCCTTAACGTGCAGGAATCCGGTGATCCGCGTCTCGGACCCCCGTAGGCCAGGACACTCCCCCGTTCGAGGAGCCCCCATGACGATCGACCTCGCGGTGATCGCGCTCTACCTGTCGGGCATGGTCGCCCTCGGCTGGTGGGGCATGCGCCGCACCCGCGACCGCTCCGACTACCTGGTCGCGGGCCGCAGGCTGGGCCCGTTCATGTACGCGGGCACCATGGCCGCCGTCGTCCTGGGCGGCGCCTCCACCATCGGCGGCGTCGGCCTGGGCTACACCTACGGCCTGTCCGGCGCCTGGATGGTCGGCGCGATCGGCGCCGGCATCATCGCGCTGCACGCCTTCTTCGCGCGCCGCATCTCCCGCCTGCGGGTCTACACCGTGGCCCAGATGCTCGACCTGCGCTACGGCGGCAACTCCCGCGCGGTGTCCGGCCTGGTCATGTGGGGCTACACCTTCATGCTCACGGTGCCCTCGACCCTGGCCTTCTCCACGGTGTTCAGCGGGCTGTTCGACATGCACCGCGCCGTCGCCGTCGTCCTGGGCGGCGCGATCGTGGTCACCTACTCGGCCCTGGGCGGAATGTGGTCGGTGACGCTGACCGACATGGCCCAGTTCCTCATCAAGACCTTCGGCCTGCTGCTGGTCCTGACCCCCGTGGCCGTCTGGCACGCCGGCGGGTTCTCCGGGATGCGCGAATCGCTGGGACCCGACCACTTCGCGCCGTTCACCATCGGCGGCGGCACGATCCTCACCTACTTCCTCATCTACTCCCTGGGCATCCTCATCGGCCAGGACATCTGGCAGCGGGTCTTCACCGGCCGCAACGACGCCACCGTCACCGGCGGCGGGCTGGGCGCCGGGATCTACTGCCTGGTCTACGCCGTGGCCGGCGCGCTCATCGGCACCGCCGCGGCGGTGCTCTTCCCCGGCCTGGACAACCCCGACGACGCCTTCTCCGTCATCGTCGCCGACACCCTGCCGACGGGCCTGGCCGGGCTGGTGCTGGCCGCCGCCCTCTCGGCGGTCATGTCCACCGCCAGCGGCGCCCTGATCGCCTGCTCGGCGGTGACCTCCACCGACCTGATGCCCGAGGTGCGGCGGCTGTGGCGGCGCGGCACGGGCGGCGGGAACGACACCGGCGGCGAGAACGGCCAGGACGCCGGCGGCGGGCGCGACGGGGTCGCCTCCAACCGCATCACCACGCTGGTGCTGGGCGCGGGCACCATCGGGGTCTCCCTGCTCGTGGACGACGTGGTCGCCGGGCTGACCGTCGCCTACAACATCCTGGTCGGCGGCCTGCTCGTGGCCGTCCTCGGCGGGCTGGTGTGGAAGCGCGGCACCCGCGCCGGGGCCCTGGCCTCCATGCTCACCGGATCGGTCACCGTCGTCGCCACGATGGCCGCCGAGGGGATGCTCGCCAACGAGCCCATCTACTACGGCCTGGGCGCCGCGCTGATCGCCTACGTCGCGGTCAGCCTCGCCACCAGGCCCACCGACCCCGCCGTCCTGGCCGCCTGGCAGCGCCGCGTCCGCGGCGGGGCCGGGCCCGGGGACGGCGCGGACGCCGGGGCGGACGCGCACGAGCGGCCCGCCCCCGGCCCCGGCGACCGGACGAGCCCGGCCGCCGCACAGGAGGGGGCGGGCTGACCCGGCCCGCCCCTCCCGCGCTCCACCGACAGCGAACCCGACACCAGGAAGGCCTTCCACGATGTCCGCACCGATCGGCCCCACCGACTCCAGCCGCGTCCCCCGGTTCGCCGGGCCGGCGACCTTCGCCCGCCTGCCCCGGCTGGACCAGGTCGACCACGCCGGCATCGCGGTGGTGGGGGTGCCCTTCGACACGGGCGTCTCCTACCGGCCAGGCGCGCGGTTCGGCCCCGCCTCCATCCGCGAGGCCAGCCGCCTGCTGCGCCCCTACAACCCCGGACTCGACGTGTCGCCCTTCGCCGAGGTGCAGGTGGCCGACGGCGGCGACATCGCGGTCAACCCCTACTCCGTCGGCGACGCGGTGGAGACCCTCCAGGAGGCCGCCACCGGGTTCCTCCAGGCCGGGACCCGCATGGTCACCCTGGGCGGCGACCACACCATCGCCCTGCCGCTGCTGCGCGCGCTGCACGCTCAGCGCGGCCCGATCGCGATGGTGCACTTCGACGCCCACCTGGACACCTGGGACACCTATTTCGGCGAGCCCTACACCCACGGCACCCCCTTCCGCCGGGCCGTGGAGGAGGGCATCCTCGACACCGAGGCCATCTGCCACGTGGGCACCCGCGGCCCCCTCTACGGCAAGAAGGACCTGGAGGACGACCGCCGGTTCGGCTTCGGTATCGTCACCGCCGCCGACGTGATGCGCAAGGGCGTCGACGAGATCTCCGACGCGCTCCGGCAGCGGGTGGGGAACCGGCCGCTGTACGTGTCGGTCGACATCGACGTGCTCGACCCCGCGCACGCCCCGGGCACCGGCACCCCCGAGGCGGGCGGGATGACCAGCCGCGAACTGCTGGAGATCCTGCGCGGCCTGGGCTCGTGCAACCTGGTCGGCGCCGACGTCGTCGAGGTCGCCCCGGCCTACGACCACGCCCAGATCACCGCCACCGCCGCCAGCCACGTCGCCTACGACCTGGTCAGCGTCCTGGCCCTGAACAAGGGCTGAGCGGCCGCCGCGGCGCCGCCCCTCCCGTCCGCTCCCTGCGGGGCGGCGCCGCGGCCCCGAAAGCACCCAGCCGTCCACCCGAGCCGAACCGCACCGGACCGCACTGAACCGCACCGAAAGGCCGTGCCCCGTGACCCGACCCCGCAACGGCGGCGATGTCGCCGTCGAGACGCTGATCGCCCTAGGGGCCCACACCGCGTTCGGCATCCCCGGCCAGCACGCGCTCGGACTGTTCGACGCCCTGCACGCCCGGCCCGAGGTGCGGTTCGTCTCCAGCAGGGTGGATAACAACGCCGCGTTCGCCGCCGACGGGCACGCGCGCCTGACGGGGGAGGTCACGCCCCTGCTGGTGTCGACCGGGCCCGGGGCCCTGCTCACCCTGGCCTCCCTCCAGGAGGCGGCGGCCGCGTCGGCGCCGGTGCTGTGCATCAGCAGCCAGATCCCCTCCGAGGGGTTGGGCGGCGCGCGGCGCGGGTTCCTGCACGAGCTGCCCGACCAGTCGGCCGCGGCCCGAGGGGTCGTCAAGTCCGTGCACACGGTGCGCCATGCGTCGCAGATCCCTTCGGCCATCGCCGAGGCCTGGCGCAGCGCCGCGTCGGGGCCCGCAGGGCCCACCTGGGTGGAAATCCCTCAGGACGTCCTTCTCGGCCCGGCCGGGCTGCCCGCGGTCGCCGACGTCGACGGCGCCCCGGAGCCCCTGCGCCCCCGGGCCGAGCTGGTGGAGGAGGCGGTGCGCCTGCTCGACGGGGCGGAGCGGCCCGTCGTCCTCGCAGGAGGCGGTGTGTCCCGGGCCGGGGCGCAGGACGCGCTGCTGCGCCTGGCCGAGCACGTGCAGGCGCCGGTCGCCTGCACCTTCGGCGGCAAGGACGCCTTCCCCTGGGAGCACCCGCTCTCCCTGCAGTCCTGGCTGGAGGACCGCCACACCACCGACTACCTGGAGCAGGCCGACGTCCTCCTCGTCGTCGGCTCCGGCCTGGGTGAGCTGTCCAGCAACTACCACACGATGCGCCCCAAGGGCCGTGTCATCCAGATCGAGGCCGACCTGGGCAAGCTGGAGGCCAACGGCACCGCGCTCGGCCTCCACGCCGATGCGGCCGCCGCCTTGGAGGCGATCTCGGCGCGCCTCAGGCCTCGGGAGGGCTCGGAACGCGCTGAGCGCCGGGAGCGCGCCGAGCGGGAGACCGCCCAGGTCAAGCGCAAGGTGGCCGAGCGCCTGGCAGGACAGGACCTGGAGACCGAGATCCGCGTCCTCCAGGCCGTGCGCGAGGCGCTGCCCGACGGTGCCCCCAGCTACTGGGACATGACGGTCCTCGGCTACTGGGCCTGGTCGGCCTGGGACCCGAGGGGCGGCGCGATGCACAGCGCCCAGGGCACCGGCGGCCTCGGCTACGGCCTGCCCGCCGCGCTGGGAGCGGCCGCGGCCCACGACGGGCCCGTGCTCGCGGTCTCCGGCGACGGCGGCGCGATGTACGGCATCGCCGAGCTGGCCACCGCCCGCCAGCACGACCTGGACGTCACCTGGCTGATCGTCGACGACGGCGGCTACGGCATCCTCCGCGAGTACATGAACGGCGCCTTCGGCCGCGCCTCCCACACCGAACTGGCCCGCCCCGATTTCGCCGCGCTCGCCGGGTCCTTCGGGGTGCCCGCGGTGCTCTCCAGCGTCGAACGGCTCGGCGACGACCTGGCCGCCGCTCTGGCCGCCCCCGGCCCGAGCGTCGTCGTCCTGCCCGCCGTGCTGCGCATGTTCGCCCCCACCTACCTGGACTGACCGGCCGGTGGAGCGCACCCGTTCGACGATGAACCGAAGAAGAGAGGCGACCGACCCGATGCGCACTCGTGAGTTCGACACCCTGCCGGCCTTCATCGCGGGGGACTTCGTCCCCGCCGCCGACGGCCGCACCCTGGAGCTGACCGACCCGGTCACCGAAGCGCGCGCGGGGCAGGCGGTCGTGTGCGGCGCCCCGGAGGCGGAGGCCGCGATGGAGGCGGCCCAGGGCGCGTTCCGCACCTGGCGCAGGGCCTCCCCGGCCCAGCGCCAGGACGCCCTGCTCGCCATCGCCGACGCCCTGCGTGAGCGGGCCGGTGAGTTCGCCGACGCCGAATGCCGCGAGACCGGCAAGCCCCGCTCCTCCATGCTGGAGGAGGAGATCCCGATGTGCGTGGACAACCTGCGCTTCTTCGCCGGGGCCGCCCGGCACCTTGAAGGGCGCTCGGCCGCCGAGTACATGGAGGGCTGCACCTCCTGGATCCGGCGCGAGCCGGTCGGGGTGTGCGCGCAGATCACGCCGTGGAACTACCCGCTGATGATGGCGGTCTGGAAGATCGCCCCCGCCCTCGCGGCGGGCAACACCGTCGTGCTCAAGCCGGCCGAGAGCACGCCGACCACGACCGTGATGCTCGCCGAGATCGCCGCCCCCCGCCTTCCCCAGGGCGCGCTCAACGTCCTGCCCGGGGACCGCGACACCGGGCGGCTCGTGGTCGAGCACCGCGTCCCGCAGCTCGTCTCGCTCACCGGATCCACGCGCGCGGGCGTCCAGGTCGCCAAGTCCGCCTCCGAGGACCTGAAACGCCCGCACCTCGAGCTCGGGGGCAACGCCCCCTCCGTGGTCTTCGAGGACGCCGACATCCCCGCGGCCGTGCAGGGCATCCTGGCGGGCGGGATGCTCAACGCCGGGCAGGACTGCACCGCCGCCAGCCGGGTCATCGTCCACGAGCCGATCCGCGAGGCCTTCACCGCCGAACTCGTAGCGCGCGCGTCGGAGCAGCGCACCGGCCGCCCGGCCACCGAGGAGTCCGACTTCGGACCGCTCAACAACGCCGACCAGTTCGGCCGGGTCCTCGGGCTCCTGGAGCGCCTCCCCTCGCACGCCAAGGTGGAGACGGGCGGCACCCGGGCGGGGGAGCGCGGCTACTTCATCGCGCCCACCGTCGTCTCGGGCCTGCGCCAGGACGACGAGATCGTGCGCGAGGAGATCTTCGGGCCGGTCCTGACCGTGCAGTCCTTCACCACCGAGGAGGAGGCCGTCGAACTGGCCAACGGGGTCGAGCAGGGGCTGGCGTCGTCGGTGTGGACCCGGGACCACGCCCGCGCGCTGCGCATGAGCGGCGAGCTGGACTTCGGCGCCGTCTGGGTCAACACCCACGGCGGCCTCGCATCGGAGATGCCGCACGGCGGGTTCAAGGGCTCGGGCTACGGCAAGGACCTGTCGGCCTACAGCCTGGAGGACTACACGCGGGTCAAGCACGTGATGAGCGCCCTGGCCTGACAGGGCGGGGCCGGGCGGCGGTCAGCCGCCCGGCCCCTGCCCGGGGTCCTGCCCCGAATCCTGCTCCCGGGGCTCGACCGGCCCCACCACGTGCCAGAGCAGGGGGACCTCGCCCGGCCCGTCCTCGGACGAGTCGACCGGCTGGCGGTCCGGAGGAGCCTCGTCGAGCGGGCGCTCCAGCAGGACCTCCACCGCGAAGCCGGCCTGCGGCCCGCCGCTGATGCCCACGCCCCGCACCCGCGGGTCGTCGCCCAGCCACCGGCGGACGAGCCGCTTGGCCAGCCTCGCCTGGCGCAGCGTCGTCACGGCGCGGCCAGCCGGGCGCCGAACGCCTCCAGCACCGCGCAGATCGGGTTGGCGTAGGTCAGCCCGGTGCCGTCGGGGCCGCCGAAGCGGCTGCCGGCGAACAGCAGGCCGACCGCCTCGCGCTCCTCGCCGGTCCAGATCAGCGACCCGGAGTCGCCGCCGGCGCTGAACGGGCCGCCGTCGCCGGAGACCTCCAGCTGGTCGTCGAAGACCAGCGTGCCGCCGGGGAAGGCCACGCGCAGCCCGTCCACCTCGAAGGCGGTGATCCGCCCGCGGGTGTGCCCGGTCGTGCGCCCCACCTTCTCCACGGCCCTCGCGCCCCCGGGCTCCGGGGCGGCCCCGGTGACGGGGCCTCCCGGGTAGCGGCCGGGGTCGTGCCCGGCCCGGTCGTCGACCCGCGCGATCGCGGCGTCCACCACGTTCGCCCGCACGTCGCTCAGCTCGCTCATCGCGGCGAGCTCGCCGACGCGGTCGCAGTCCTCGCGGCCGCCGTCGGCGACGCCGGGCTGCAGCGCCGGGTCGCCGATGCTCGCCCGGCCGGTGTTCCCGAGCACGTGGTTGTTGGACAGCGCGTAGAGCGCGCCGTCGACCTCGACGAACGCCCCGAGCGTGCCGGCGGTGACCTCCGGGTGGCCGACCGAGCAGCCGGGGACCAGCGGCCGGAGCGGCTTGCGCAGGGCGTCCGGGGCGAAGGGGGACAGGGCCTGGACCTCGCCCACCTCCACGACGTCGACCTCGCCGCGGGCCTCATCGGAGATCCGTGCGAGCAGGTCGCTCACGGGTGCGCTCTCCCGCACCCGCACCGCCAGCCTGAACCGGCCCTGCTGGGGCTCACCGATCCCCAGGGCGAGGGTGGGGGCGGCGGCGTCGGCGGGGGCGACCATCCGGCCGCGCAGTCTGTTCTTGAGTTCTCGGCAGGAATCCAGGTGCATGGCGTCTCCGGGGGGAGGGGAGGGGCCGCTCGGCAGGCATGTACGGACGGCTCACATTCGAATACGGACAGTAGTTGTGCAGGTGCGGGGCGCGCCGGTCGGAACACCGCCCATACCCTGGGGAAAGGCGTTCCGCGGTGCGTCCTACCTGCGGTTGTACCCCGGCCGCGCCGGATCTCCCGTCCTAGCGCGAAGAACGCGCGGGATCCGGCCCCCCGTCGGCCGCCTCACCGGTCGGGCGGCGCGCCCACAGGGTCGCCGCCAGGGCCCCGGACATGTTGTGCCACACCGAGAACAGGGCGCCCGGAAGCGCGGCGAGCGGGGCGAAGTGGGCCGCCGCCAGCGCCGAGGCCAGCCCCGAGTTCTGCATGCCGACCTCGATGGCCACCGCGCGGCGCGCCGACTCCGGCAGGCCCGTGGCGCGCCCCACGCCGTACCCCAGCGCCAGGCCGCACAGGTTGTGCAGCACCACCGCGGCGCCCAGCAGCAGGCCGGTGGAGGCGACCGCGTCGGCGTTGGCGCCGACCACCGCGGCAACCACGACCACGATGCCGCCCACCGAGACCAGCGGCAGCAGCGGCAGCACCCGGGCCACCAGGCGGCCGGCCAGCGCGCGCAGGGCCAGGCCCATCAGCACCGGGACCAGGACGACCTCCAGGATCGACACGAACAGATCACCCGCGTCCACCGGCAGCGTCGACCCGGCCAGCCCCAGCACCAGCAGCGGCGTGACCAGGGGCGCCAGCAGCGTGGACAGCGAGGTCATGGCCACCGACAGGGCCACGTCGCCGCGGGCCAGGTAGACGATGACGTTGGAGGCCGTCCCGCCGGGCGAGGCGCCGACCAGCACCATCCCCACCACCAGCAGCGGCTCCAGGCCGAACAGGTGGGCGATGCCCCAGCCCAGCAGCGGCATCACCACGAACTGGGCGGCCACCCCCAGCAGCACCGCCTTGGGGTGCTTGGCGACGATCGTGAAGTCCACCGGCCGCATCGTCAGGCCCATCCCGAACATGATCACGCCCAGCAGCAGAGCGATGTGCGGGGCCAGCGCGGCGGAGCGCTCCGGCAGCAGCATCCCGGCGACCGCTCCGGCCAGGACCAGCAGGGCGAACCAGCGCCCCACGAACGAGGCGATGCGCTCCAAGAACGCCATGGTCCGCTCACTCCCTCACCGCATCCGGGGCATCCGCGCCGCTCCGGGCGCGTCCGACCCGCGGAATTCTACGGCGGCGCCGCCGGCCGGAACCGGGCGGGGCGCCGGCGGTGCAGGGCGGGGGTGGCAGAGTGGGGGCGACGGCAGGGGCCCGACGGCTGCGGAAGGGACGGTGGTGCCACCGTGCACGCGCTCATTATCGGGGGCGGCATCGCAGGGCTCGCGTCCGCACTGGCACTGGAGCGGGTCGGGGTCCTTGCCACGGTCCACGAGGCGCACCCGCGCAGCGGCGAGGACATCGGGGCGTTCCTGACCATCGCGGGCAACGGCATGCGCTCCCTGGACCGGTTGGGGGCGGCCGAGGCGGTGGCCGAGACCGGGTTCGCGCTCACCGACCTGCGCTCGGCGACGCCGGACGGGCAGGTGCAGGCCGATCGGCGCTTGGACGCGCCGGGGGACCCGCTCAGCCGGTTCCGCTGCCTGCGCAGGGCGGACCTGCGGCGTGCGCTGCACGACGAGGCGGTGCGGCGCGGGATCACCGTCCGCCAAGGGGAGCGCTTCATCTCCGCACGCCACGACGGTCAGGGGAGCGTCTCGGCCGTGTTCTCCGGCGGCGGCGAGGCCTCGGGCGACGTACTGGTGGGTGCCGACGGGCTCGGCTCGTCCGTGCGGTCCTACGTCGACCCCGGCAGAGGGGGCGCGGCCGGCATCCGCTACGCCGGACAGAACATCTTCTACGGCTACACGCGCGACCATGAGCCGCCGCACGCGCGCGGCAGGATCGACATGATCCGGGGCCAGGGCTGGTTCTTCGGCTACACCGTCTCCCCGGAAGGCGAGGTGTTCTGGTTCGCCCGCCTGAGCGCCCCGGAACTGACGCGTGAGGAGCTCTCCTCCCCTGCCCCCGGGGCCTGGGAGCGCCGACTGATGCCGGCCTTGGGGGACGCACCCGTCCCCGCGCGCATCGTGGAGGCGACGGGGGAGCGGGTGATGGCGACCAACGCCCACGACATCGCGCCGGGCGCCCCCTGGCGCAAGGGGGGCGCGCTGCTCATCGGGGACGCCGCGCACGCCGCCTCCCCGGCCACGGGGCAGGGCGCCTCCATGGCGGCCGAGGACGCCGTCGTGCTGGCCAAGGCGCTGCGGGACTGCGACGGGACGGAGGCGGCCCTGAACGCCTACGAGGAGGTGCGGCGAGGGCGGGCCGAGGAGAACGTCCGACGCAGCCGCGACATGAGCCTGGAGCGCCCGGTGGATCCGGTCGACCCGGAGACCGCTCGCCGGCGGGAGGAGGAGCTCTCCCGCGCGCTCGACTGGGACATCCCGCTCACCGCCCCCACCACGGGCTCCTGACCCCGCAGGCAGGGCGCGCACCTGGGCGTGTCACCCCGGGTGACACCCCTTGCGCGCCATAGGGTTCCCCTGCGTTCGGCGGAGGGGGAGACGTGGAAGAGGCGGGCGCTGAAGCCCTGGGCATCCTGCTCGTGATCCTGGTGGCGGCCTTCCTGGCGCCCTTGGTGAGCGACCAGCTCGCGCGCTGGGTGCTGATCCCGGCCACCGTCCTGGAGATCGTCTTCGGCATCGTCCTGGGGCCGGCGGTCCTCGGCGTCGTGCACGAGCACGAGGCCGTCGGGATGCTCGCCGACCTCGGACTGGCCCTGCTGATGTTCATGGCGGGGTACGAGATCGACTTCGCCCGGATCGCGGGGCGTCCGCTCAGGCGCGCGCTGCTGGCCTGGATCGTCTCGGTCGCTGTAGGACTGCTCCTGGCCGGGGCGGCGTTCGGGGCGTCGCAGACGGCGCTGATCGTCGGGCTGGCGCTGACCACCACGGCGCTGGGAACGGTGCTGCCCATCCTGCGCGATGCCGGGGCGCTCCAAGGCCCCTTCGGCACGCGCTTCCTGGCGTCGGGCACGGTGGGCGAGTTCGGGCCGATCGTGCTCATCGCCCTCCTGCTCAGCGGCTACCGCCCGCTGGAGGGCACCCTCCTGCTGCTCGGGTTCTTCGCACTGGCAGGGCTGGCGGCCTGGCGGGCCACCCGCCCGCCCTCGGAGCGGCTGGGACGGCTCCTCAGGGCCACGCTCGGCTCCAGCGCGCAGCTGGCGGTGCGGCTGTGCATGCTGCTGACCGTCCTGCTGGTCTGGGTGGCCGCGAGCATGCGGCTGGACGCGCTGCTGGGGGCGTTCGCCGCCGGGGTGATCGTGCGGCTCATGCTCACGACCAACCACCCCGAGGAGGCGGAGGAGGTCGAGTCGAAGATGGACGCGCTCGGCTTCGGGTTCCTCATCCCCCTGTTCTTCGTGATGACCGGCGTCCGCTTCGACCTGAGGGCGCTCCTGTCCGACCCGGTCGCCCTGCTGCTGGTCCCGGTGTTCCTGGCGGCCTTCCTGGTGGTGCGCGGAGGCCCGGACTACCTCCTGTCGAAGGGGGACCTGCCCGGAGGGCAGCGCGCGCCGCTGGCCCTGATGTCGGCGACGGCGCTACCCCTGGTGGTGGTCCTGACGGCCATCGGCCAGGAGACCGGGGCCCTCGACGGAGCGCTGTCCGCGTCCCTGGTGGGAGCCGCGATGCTCAGCGTGTTGGTGCTCCCCCAGGTCGGAGGGGTCCTGCTGCGCCGCGCGGCACGTGCGGAGAACGGAACCGCCCCGTCCCCAGGGGATTAGGGGACGAGAACGAGGGTGTCCTCAGCCGCCTCCTCCACGGCACCACGGGTGAAGGGCATCGGAACGGTCTCCCCGGTCGCCCACGCCTCGGTCTGGGAACCGCGGTCCGGGTGGAAGGCGTGCCCGGAGGGACCGGTCAGGTCGATCCAGCGTGCGGCGTCCAGGTCGTCCATGTCCACGGCCATGCGCATGGACGGCACCCACGTCACCTCATAGCCCTCGGCATGGTCCCAGCCCGTGGCGTTGACGGTGCTGGAGCCTCCGGACGTCTGGACCGGGCTGCCGTTGAAGATCCACTCGACCGGGCCGATGCCCGACGTGCCCAGGGACGGGTGTGTGGGGGTGAGAGTGTGCATCTCGCCCCAGCGCCACCCGGACGGGTCGTCGCCGAAGCGCTCCGACAGCTCGTCGGCGGCCTGCTCCATGGCCGCGGCGAGGACCGCGTCCCGGCCGCTCACCTCTTCGCCCTGCCACCAGTGGGAGTCCGGGTCCTCAAGGAGCCGCGAGACCACCAGCCAGCCGCGCGACGACCCGCCCATCGGATACTCCTCGGGGAGCTCGTCGAAGGTCAGGTCGAGTAGGCGGGGCCACACGGCGTTGTAGAACGCCGCTCCGGCCGAGTCGGCGTCCTGGTCCATGTCCCAGTCGGCCAGGACCTCTTGGGCCCGGGCCGCGGGGCCGTCGACGTCCGCCTCCAGCAGGAACGGCACGACGTCGCGTGCGCCCAGGTGGGCGGTGTCCATCTGCAGGCGGATCATGTCCTCGGCGGTGAGTCCGTCACCGGCGTCGATCTCCTCCTGCAGGAGTTCGTGAATGCGGGCCGCCCTGTAGCCGTGGTCCCAGTCCTCGGTGAGGAAGTGCGGGTAGTCGGAACCGACGGCGGCCTGGTTGGCGGTGACGATGACGCCTGAGTCGGGATTGCGCACCGACGGCAGGTCCTCGAAGTCGAGGTAACCCTCCCAGTCATAGGAGGAGTCCCAGCCGGGGGCCGGCCAGCGGCCGTCGCTCTTGCCGCGTACCGGGACGGTGCCCGGGGCCTGGTAGCCGATGGTGCCTTCGGTGTCGGCGTAGATGAGGTTCTGCGCGGGGACCTCGAAGGAGCGCGCGGCGTCGCGGAACTCCTCGAAGTCCGAGGCCGTGGACATGGAAAAGATCGCGTCGGCCGTCGTGCCGGGGGTCAGCGCCGTCCAGGCCAGTGAGACCGCGTACCCGCCGTCCTCAGGCTCTCCACCCGTCCGCTCGACCGGCTCCCCGTCGGTGTCGACCGGCGGGGCCTCGCCGAACCCGCGCAGGTCGAGGGCGGCCTCGGCGTCGGAGAGCACGGGACCGTGGCGGGTGGAGCGGACGGTGAACTCGACCGGCTCGCCGTCGGCCACCCGCACGGTCTCCTCGCGGGTGTCCAGCGGCTCGGGCTCTCCGTCGACGATGGCGGCGCCGTCCTCGATCCGCTCCAGGTACAGGTCGGCCACGTCGGGGCCGAGGTTGGTGAAGCCCCAGGAGACGTCGGCATTGTGCCCGATGACGACGCCGGGCAGCCCGGCGAAGGAGAAGCCGGTGACGTCGAAGGGGCACGCCTCGCCGGGATCGGTGCAGTGCAGGCCGGTCTGGTACCAGATGGAGGGCATCTGCGGGCCCAGGTGGGGGTCGTTGGCCAGGACGGGCAGGCCCGAGGCGGTGTGCTCGCCGGAGACCACCCAGGAGTTGGACCCCAGGTCGGGGCCTTCGGGACCGAGGAGGGAGGGGACCGAGTCCAGCCCCGCGCCGACCTCCTGGAGGACGGGGGCGGCCGGGGCCGGCGCGTCGTCCGCCGGCGCCTCCTCAGGGCCTTCCTCATCCCCCTTCCCGTCCTCCTCCTGCACGATCGTGGGGTGCTCCTCCTCCGGGAAGTCCGGGTACAGCTCCTCGACCTGCTCCCGGTCGAGCCCGGAGGCCAGCAGGGAGGCGCGCTCGATCTCGTCCTCCATGTTGCCGCGCAGGTCCCAGGCCATGGCCTTGAGCCAGGCGAGGCTGTCGGTCGGGGTCCACTCCTCGACCTCGTGGTCCGGCGCGAGGAACGCGAGCACGGAGAACTCCAGTCCCAGCTCACCGCCGTCGCGCTCGTCCAGGTAGGCGTTGACGCCCTCGGCATAGGCGTCGAGGTAGGCCCGCGTCTCGGGCTCGAGCAGCTCGTACTCCTGCTCGGCGACGTGGCGCCACCCCATGGTGCGCAGGTAGACGTCGGTCTCCACCTGTTCCTCACCGAACATCTCCGCCAGGCGTCCGGAGGTCGTCATCCGGTTGAAGTGCATCTGCCAGAACCGGTCCTGGGCGTGGACGAAGCCCTGGGCCTCGAACAGGTCCTCGGCCGAGTTCGCGTAGATCTGCGGGATCCCGCTCCGATCGCGGTACACCGTGACCTCGCTCTCCAGCCCCGGCACCGCGATCTCCCCGTCCACCTGCGGAAACGCACGCTGAACAGTCCAGAACCCGACCCCGGCCGCCACCAGCACGAGCACGAGGACCACGGACAGGGGGATGAGGACCCATCGTTTGACGGGCCGTGTGATACGCACCATATGTGCAATATAGACCGACCAGTTGGGAGGACGGCACGCCGGGGGTGATCATGGGCCCCGGCCGCGTCGCTGCCGGTCGGCCTCGGCGGCAGAGGGTTATACGTGCGCCGGCTGCGGCCAGCGCTCCGAGGGGCAAGGTGGCGCCCTGGTGTGAGAGGAAAAGGCGGGGCGGCCGTTCGGATGTGGCTGTAGAAGGCGAAGGTCGAATTTATTGTCGACGACGCTGATACGGTTTCAGGGGGTGTATTCCTCTCGTTGGTCTGGCGCGATCCGTTCCCTGTATTTTGAATCAGGTCTCGGTTTGGAAGGAGGTCTCGACCGACTTTACAGGGAATGGTTGAGTGATCTTCTTGTGCTGTGAGGATGGTCGCGTCGAAATCGCTTCGCCGATGGTTTCAGTGATTTTCTGGGCGAGGTGTACGGGGCCTTGTTGTGAATGTTCCCAAATTATCCGCGAATCCGACTTGGCGAGAGCTCTGGTGATGGCGCTCGAGGGGCGGGCGGCTCCGGAAGAGCGGCGCGCCGGGGCAGGACGGGCCAGACGACGTCGTCGATTGCCAACCACGGGTCGCCGGGGGCCTCGCCAGGGGGCATCCCTGCGAACGCCATGACGTCGCGGTGCAGGTGGGGCTGGTCGGCATAGCCGCTGTCCGTGCCTACCCCGGCCACGCTCCGACCTGCGGCCAGAAGGTGGGCCGCGTGGTCGAACCGGTCCAGCCTCGCAGCGCGCTTGGGCGGCAGACCGCGATCTGCGCGCGGAAACGCAACCACAGGCGCTTGCTGCTCCAGCCGACCTCGGAGGCCCAGCCCTCCATGTGGACGGGCCCCACCCGGCGGCCATGCTGCCAGAACCCGGACACTTCCGGGTCCGGCGCGGACCGGCTCCGTCTCCGATCGATCCGCACGGCGGTGTGCCAACAAAGTCTCGACCAGGGCGAGGCGCTCCTCCCCTGAGGCAAGGGCGTTCAGCCGTTCGGACATCCGTGCCGCGTCCTGCCCCGCCGCTTCGTCGAGGCCCACCGAATGGTCCATAATCCGTACATGGCCGACTGGACTCCGCTTCGCAACGCACTGGCATCGGTCGAGGATCGTGTGACGTACACGTGGGCCGAACTCGAGGAGATGATAGGCGGGCTGCCTCGGTCGGCTTACGTGTACGACGCCTTCTGGAGAGGCGACCGCTCGAGATGGCGGGGATTCACCGCGGTGGACGTCAAGTTCCATGAATCGGTGACGTTCGTCCGGCGGGTGTCAGGCGCCGCCGGTATCGTGGTTCTGGTCGGGTGTGTGAAGACCAAGCTCGACCGATCGGCTCCTGCGCAGGACCTGTACACCTCGCCTCTCTTCCTCAAGCAGCGCGCCTATGCGGAATCGACGGGCGCCCCTTGGTTCGTGCTTTCCGCGGAACACGGACTCGTCCGGCCGGAGACCGTGCTGGAGCCCTATGAACGCCGCCTGTCCGCCCAGCCCCGTGACTACAGGCGGGCGTGGGGGATCCGCGTCGTCGGGCAGCTCACCGAGACCATCGGTCCGTTGGACGGGAAAGTCGTCCACCTGCACGCCGGGTCCGCGTATACCGATGCCATCCGAGACCTCCTCCGAAGCGAGGGCGCCGAAGTGGAGGAACCTCTCCGCGGCCTTTCCCTGGGGAAGCGATTGTCCTGGTACCGGGACGGTGCTCCTCCGGCAGCGCCATCATCGCCTGCCTCCGTGGACGCGCCGGAAGTTCCGGAGCTCGTCGAACGGCTTTGCGCCCCGGGGAGCGCCGTGACGCCGGCCGAGTTCCAGGCCACCGGCGGTGCAGGCCTTCGCACCCCCGGCCTGTACAGCTGGTGGGTCGACCGGGACGGCGCTTGCGAGCTTGCGGCAGGCCTGCGCCATCCGGTCGAGCCGGGGCTCATCTACGCAGGGCAGGCCGGGGCGACGAGGCCGCGCAGCGGGAGGAGATCGAGGAACACCCTGTGGGGGCGTATCCGGAGCATGCACCTCGGCCGTCGCCACGAGTTCTCGACATTCCGCCGCAGTCTCGGGTCGGTTCTGGCGAGCGCCTGGGACGAGCCCGATATCGACGAGGAGCGTTTGTCGGCATGGATGCACCGGCACTTGCGACTGATCGCCGTTCCCGTCGACGATGCGGATGCACTCGGGGACCTGGAGGCCGCCGTGCTCGCGGCCCTGGATCCTCCGCTCAATCTGAGCAAGATGCCGCGGAACCCTGTCCGCGACCGGCTCACGACACTGCGGCGGCCCCACGGCCGCAACTCGTCCTGACACCGTTCCGGGACCCTGGTGTCCGCATGCGGCCGTGGGGCGTACCAGGCTCCCAGGCCACCGGAACGGGGGCGTGCGACATAAGGGTTCCCTACCTTCCGCGCCATATTGATCACCCAGTGTCACAGTGACAGTCTGCAGTCGACGCGGAGCCCTGCGAGGCGGGCGACACTCCTCGTGCGCGGCCCCGCCGCCGCCCGTCCGGCTCCGCGCCCGACCATCCCCCGAATTCCGGCTCACGGCCGGTGGAAGGAATCCCCATGGGTGTGCCTTTGCGGAGCATGTCCCTGTTCGCCGTGGCGGCCGCGCTGGTGGCCTCTGCGGCTCCGACGGCCGCCGCGCAGGAGGCGGCCCCCGAGGCCGCAGCGGTGGCCTCCGACAACGTCGCCGTTCAGGGCGAGATCAGTGCCCACTGGACCGAGGAGCGGATGCGCTCCGCCGAGCCGATGGCGCCTCCCGAGCGGACCGACGCTCAGAAGCGGCCGAGCCCTCCGCCCGAGGACGTCCTGCCCGCGCTGACCGGTGAGGGCGCCCCGCCCGCCGGAGCGCGGCCGGCCCCGGACGGGGCCACGCCCCTGCAGGGCTCCACCGCCCAGCGGTGGGGCAACCAGGGCAGCATGCCCGCCCTGACCATGGGCCAGCTCTACTTCGACGACGAGAACGGCGACCCGTCCCGCTGCTCGGGCTCGGTGATCAACACCGACAACCGCAACACGGTCTGGACCGCCGGCCACTGCCTGCACGCGGGCGAGGGCGGCAGTGACGGCTGGCACAGCGCCTTCATGTTCGTGCCCGACGCCGACAACGGCCGGGAGCCGCACGGGCGCTGGGAGTGGCGGCGCGCCGTCACGGTCAAGGGCTGGACCGAGGACCGCAACTACGAGTACGACCTGGGCGCCGTGCGCTTCAACCTCCAGCCGCAGCGCGGGGACCTGCAGGACGTGACGGGTGCACAGGGCTACCGGTTCAACTACGGCCAGGAGTTCGACAACGTGCACCACTTCGGCTTCCCGGCCAACGGGTACGAGCGTGACGACTTCACCGGCGAGGACCTGTGGTACTGCACCGGGCCGACCGAGGACGCCGGCTGGTTCACCGATGAACTGGTCCACCAGTGCGACATGGCCCAGGGGACCAGCGGCGGCCCGTGGCTGGACGACCTGGAGACCGACCGCGGCTGGGGCTACATCGTGGGCCTCAACAGCAACTCCGAGAAGGACGCCGACGGTGACCCCGTCGACCTGGACGTCCACTCGCCCAACCACGGCGACGCGGCGATCAACGTCTACAACGACATCTCCTGACCCCTGACGGCCGGGGCGTGCAGGCCGCGCGCCCGGCCGGCCGCTTTCCCCGTTCCGGCGCCGACCAGGACGGGGAAGGCACGGGGAGGGCTCATCTCGGCTCGGCCCGCTCCATCCGCTCGTCGGTCCAGTGTTCGGAGACCTCACCGGGAGGCCGCGGATTGCTCACGCTCGTGGTCGCGTCGGGGGCGTCCGCCCGGTGGACGGTGGCGACGACGGCCACCACAGTCAAGGCGAGCCCGCCGGCACCGACGGCCCCGAGGAGGGCGACGGTTCTGCGCTTCATCCCGCCATGCTAGTGACCAGGCCCCGTTTCCACGAGCCCTACCGTGGCGGAGCGAGCGGCCGACGGACCGAAGAGACGCCGCGATCGGCGCACGTGGGGGCGCGTCCCAGAGGAGAGGTGCACGGTGTCCACCGTCACGGCACGGCCGGACATCCGCTCCCGTGGATGTGGATGAATCGTCCTCGCTCGGTTCCCGATCCGCTGTGCGCCGGCCGCAGGAGAATCGGTTCGACCGCTCCCGTCCGGGCGCGGCGGCACGGCTTCCGGGGGCTCCTCAAGTCCTGGCGAGGTGTCCCGGCGAGCCGTGCAGGCCCGAGGAGGCCACGCCCGGGGCGGTGCCGCAATGGAACCTTGCGGCACCGCCCGTGCAATGCCTCAGGATCGCCCTCAGAGACGGTAGCCGAACTGCTCCAGGCGCATCCGGGCGCGGCCGAGTTCGGTCTCGCTGAACAGGGAGGCGTACTCGGGGCGGCAGACCAGTGCCTCCACGGTCAGGTCGAGCCGCCCCCGCTCCCAGAGCGAGGCGAACCCGTCGGACACGGCCGGCGATGCGAGCAGCCTGCGTGCCGTCTCCAACGGGCCGTGGTCGGCGAGCATGCCGAGGAAGTAGGTCGCGGTGTACCCGGCCTCCTTTTGTGCGCGGTCGTAGACGTCCCGCATCGCCCGGTCGAAGCGCTTCAGCAGCTCCGCCTCGCCGTCTTCGGGTGCCGAAGGCGTCTCCGGTGCCGAGGGCGCATCGGCCTCGTCCGGGCCTTCACCCTCTTCGCCCGCCGCCTCTGCGTTGCGCCGGTTGACGAAGCCCAGCAGGGCGTCGGGGGAGGTGAACACCTCATAGCCCAACTCCCGGAGGCGCTGCAGGTCGGCCTGCTCCGGGTCGAGTTCCAGCACGACGGGGTCGCCCTGGCCGGGCTGGAGGCCGTCGGGCCAGTAGGCCTCCGCGACGGCCAGCTCCCGGCCGGTGACCGGGTCGGCGATCTCCGTGTCGAGCCGGGGTTCGGCGCATCCGAGCCGCAGGAGCTCATCGACCAGCTCGCGCACCTGTACCGCACGCGGGTCGTTCTCGCCGTCGTCCGCGACCAGCGTCACACGGCCGAGCGCCTCACCGCCCTCCCGTTCACCCGAGCGCAGCTCGGACAGGAACGAGCGTGCGGCCTCGGCCAGCAGCTCCCGCCTGGCGTCCAGGAAGTCGAGGTAGCGGTCGACCTTCCACAATTCGGGGTCGGTGGGGATCCACTGCGAGGCCAGTGTCCCGGGGAACCGTTCCTCCACCTCTGCCAGGTACTCCTCAGGGGCGCGGTCGGCGATCTCCAGGTTGGTGTTCTGCGTCAGGAAGCAGAAGTTGGCGATCGCATTGACCTGCCCCCGCTCATAGTTCCCCCGCAGCAGCGCCTTGGGGAAGATGTGGTGCAACTGGAGCGAGGAGTGCTTGCCGAGCATCTCGGCCTTCAGCTCCAGCCCGCTGCCGAAGTCGCGTGCGCCGGTCGCCCGGGTCAGCATGTACAGCAGCGGGTAGAAGCGCGACCCGCGGGTCGACCCCTCGAAGTCGTAGGCGTTGATGTCCAGGCTGCCGCCGCGCCAACGCTCCAGGTTGGCGATGAGCCCGTCGACCCCGCCGCGGGCGAGGGCGTCGTAGTCCTGCTGGAGGTGCGTCTCCGTCGATCCGCTGAACCGGCCCCACAGCGCCGTGTGGATGTACCAGTACAGGACCTTGTCCCGGTGGCGGGCGTCCTGGAAGGAGCCCCCTTCCAGCGCCAGCAGCCGCGAAACGGCCGGCACCGCGTAGCGCCCCATCAGCACCCGGTCGTGGTCCAGGCCGAGGCGCCCGGAGACCGCGTCGAGGAAGGCGCCGATGTATTCGACCGACTGGCCTAGGGCGCGCTGGAAGGGCTCTGCCTCTACGGTCTCCAGTGAGCTGAACATGGCTCGACCGGTGGCGACCGCCGTGGCGTTGCGCAGCAGCCAGTCCAGGGAGAAGTCGAAGCCGGCCGCATACCAGTCGTCCAGGCGCGCCCGCATCTCGCTACGGGCCTCGGGCCAAATGGCGCAGATCCGTGCCAGTGCCAGGTCGCCCTTGGAGAGCTTGGTCCCGCCAGAGTTGACTCGGTTGAATATCTCGACGACCTCGTCGACGGTGCGGTCCGCACCGGTGATCTTCTCCTGCGGGAACTCCTTCTCGGTGATCTGGTGGAGGCGGTTGAGGCGTTCGACGTAGACGTTGAACTTCTCCGGGTAGGCGGCGAACTTCTGCAGGAACGGCGCGAGGCCCGTGTTGAAGAGTTCGGTGACGTCCACCCACAGGTCGTCGCCGCTCATCCTGGCCGGAGCGTAGAACTCGAAGGCCTCGCTGTCGACGTTGAAGTACAGGTCGCTGAAGGACCGCTCGTCGCCGTCGAAGAACGCCGGGGGCTTGCCGCGGATCACCCCGTAGAGCGAGGTGACGCGCTGCTGGCCGTCCAGCAGCATCAGGTGCGTGCCCGTTCCTGTCAGTCCGCCCCGGACCGACACGTCCGCCGCGCTGGTCTCCCACAGCAGCAGGCCGCCGACCGGGTGGTCCCGGTACACCGAGCGCATCAGACCGCGGACCTGGTCGCGGTTCCAGACGTAACCGCGCTGGAACTCCGGGAGCAGCACCGTCCCGGCGTCGATCTGGTCGAGAAGGGTCGAGAGTTTGGCCATGGCCGACCTTTCGGGGGTTCGTCCGGCTCGTCGTTTCGTCGTTTCGTACTCGTCGGTGGGGACGTCGTGTCCGTCCGGGTCAGCGCGACTCGGGCAGGAAAGGGCTGGGATCGCCCTGCCAGGACACGCTGAGGAGTTCGCGGGCGCGGGTGCAGGCCACGAAGAGCAGGCAGCGCTCGCGCAGGAGGTCGGCCGCGTGCGCCCCGGGGTCCTCGCCCTCGGGCGTGACGGCGGCGGCCGCCGGGACCTGACCGGCATCGACCCCCGCGACCGCCAGGCACCGGAACTCCAGCCCCTTCATCCGGTGCATGGTCCCCACCGAGACGCGTTCGGCGTCGGTGTGGCCGCTGGAGAGCGCCGTGGCGGGGACGCCCGCCGCCTGGAGGGCGTCGGACACCTCCTTGACCAGTCGGTTGGAGCGCGCGGCGATGCCGATCTCCCCGGGGAGGATGTCGGAGTCCAGCCATTCGCGCACGGTCGCCACCACCCCGCGGAGCTCGGCCGCGCGGTCGGGGTAGCCCGTGGTCCGGGGCGCGAGGCCGCGGACCTCCGAGCGGCACCCGGCGATCGTCTCCAGGCCGCCGTCCATGTCGTCGATCGCCTCGCCGTGCAGGAGCTCCAGGCTCCAGGCGAGGATGTCGGCGGTGGTGCGGTAGTTGATCCGCAGCCGGGTCGAGCGCCCCGCCACGGCGATGCCCATGTCGCGCAGGCTGATGCGGTGCTGGTAGATGCGCTGGTGGGTGTCGCCGGCGATGAACAGGTCGTCGTGGTCCTCGGGGACCGCGGCCCTCAGCAGGCGCCACTTCTCGGCGCTGAGGTCCTGGGCCTCGTCGACCACGATGTGCCGGAACGGCTTGTCGTCCTTTTCAGCGAGGATGTGCGCGGCCTCGGCGCACACCGTCTCGTGCGTCCACAGCCCCTCCTTCTCCAGCGCGCGCTCGAACTCGAACATCGCCTGCCAGACCCGGGCCTTCTGGGTCGCGCCCAGGCGCCTGCCCCGCCCGGTGCGCTTGGCACCCAGGTATCCCTCCGCATCGGAGATGTCCTGGGCGATGACGACCTGCCTCCACTCCTCGCCGAGGAAGCCGGGCCCGAACGGTACCCCGAGGCGCTCGGCGATCTCGCTCCACATCTTCCTCTCGCGCTCGGGCCGCAGGAGCGTGGGCTGGCCGTGCACCTCGCGGAAGACCCGGTGCGCCAGGCGGTCCACGTGCTCCACCGTGACGTTCTCCAGGGCCTCGGCGGTCCGGGTGTCGTCGGCGAGCAGTTTCAGCCCGGCCGAGAGGGAGTCGGCCAGCGTCGAAGTGAAGGTGGTGACGAGCACCCGCCCCTCCCCGCGCTCGGCCAGCGTCCGGGCGCGGTGCAGCGCGACGACGGTCTTGCCCGTCCCCGGCCCTCCGGTGACGCGTGCGGGGCCGCGGTACCGGGCCTGCGCCACCTGCTGCTGCATCGGGTGGAGGTAGACCCGCCACAGGTCGAACGGGCGGGCGAACACCGCCATCAGCTCGTCGGGGCCGTCGACCAGCACGACGCGGTCGGGGCTGCGCTGCACGGCGGCGTCCAGGTCGTCGGGGTCGATCCGCTCGCCGGTGATGGAGGCGCTCATCTCCTCCCACACCTCGTCGGCGGACATGCCGGTCGCCAGGCCGTAGAGGACCTCCCACTGCACCTGCGGCAGGAAGCCCTTCGAGGCCTCCAACTGGACGGGGTCGGTCAGCGCGCGGGCGAACCGCAGCGTCTCCTCGTCCACGCCCAGCCGCTCCATGTCGGCGTCGCTCACCCCGTCGAACAGGCGCTCGGGGGCGCTCTCGGCCATCCGGGCGAGTTGCGGGAGCGAACTGTCGATGGCCTCCGCGTCGCGGATCTCGATGCGGCCGGTCGCGCCGTTGACCGACACCCTCCGGCGCTCGGCCCATTTGTAGGCCTCGTCGTGGCCGAGGACCTTGAGGAGCGTGTAGGTGTCGCCGGATTCGGGGGCCAGGACCACGCCCCGCCAGTACTTGTCGATCCGGATGGTGCGGATGCGGTCGTCGCGCGCCTTGTTCACCTTCTCCAAGTGCAGTCCCGCGTGTGTGGCGTTCTCGAACTTGGAGAACACCTCGCTCACCCGCTCCTGGACGGGTTTCTGCAGCGAGGCGAAGTCGCTCAGCAGGTTCCGGTGGATGGCCAGACGCGCCATGGGATCTCACTTTCTGGGTCCGGGGACACGGGGACGGGGGACATGCGGAGAGGGGCGCCTGCCGGGGAAGGCTATGCGCCGGCCTGCCCGCTTTGCGGGGGGTCGAGCAGGTCGGTGACCTGCTTGAGGGTGGGATGGTCGGGCCCGTGGATGCGCGACAGATCCTCGGCCAGGGCGGTGAGGGTCGCGCGGGCCTCGGCGTGCTGGCCGGCGCCCCGCTGGAGGAGGCCGATCTGGCGTCGCAGTTCCAGGGGGCGGGCGTCCTCGGGACCGTAGGCGCGCTCCTCGTCCGCCCGCAGTGCCTGCAGCTCCTCCAGCGCGCTCGCCGTCTCCCCGGCCAGGGCGCGGCAGGTGGCGGCCTGGAGACGGCAGCGGAAGACCAGCGATCCGTCGGACCGGCCGTCGGCGGTCGCCAGGTCGGCGGCCAGCGCGGAGAACTCCGGTTCGGCCGCCCGGAAGTCGCCGCCCTCGAACAGGATGTTGGCCAGGTCCATGCGGAGTTCCACGACATCGCTGTCGTGCGGCCCGAAGACGCCCCGCGCCGTGGCCACGGCGGCCTCCAGGACGTCGGCGGCCTGCCGGTAGCGCGAGGAACCGGACAGCGCGGCCGCCTCCGAACGGGCGTGGGCGATGTCCAGCCGCGTCATGGACACCTCGCCGTCGCCGTCCCCACCGCCCCCTGCGGCGGCCCCCTCCACCGGGGCGGCCCCGCGGTCGGCCTCCCTCTGCTCCGACCTCTGCTCTGACGAACCGTCGAGCCCGGCCGCCCCGGCGAAGACCCGTTCGAGGACCGAGGCCTGCATCCGGGTCGGGCTGGGCACCGACGGCGGGTCGAGGACCCCCGGAAGCGGCCCCAGCACCGCCGCGAAGGGCCGCAGGGCACGATAGGCCTCGTCGGCCCCGGCGGGCCGGTCCTCCGGGCGCTTGCTCAGCATCCGCGCGACCACCGCGCTGAGCCCCGCAGGGACGTCGGGGCGCAGCTCCGCCACCGGCCGGGGGCGCTCCTCGACGTGCTTGTGCATCACCGCGAAGGGGGTGGACCCGGAGAACAGGCGCCGTCCGGTGAGCATCTCATGCAGGGTGCACCCCAGTGAGTACAAGTCGCTCTGCGGAGTGCTCATGCCGCTCAGCAGCTGCTCGGGCGCCATGTACGGGGGACTGCCGGGGGTCTCGCCGCTGCGGGTGATCTGCGATCCGTCGGAGCGGTCCAGCGCGACCGCCAGCCCGAAGTCCAGCACCTTGACCGTGCCGTCCGGCTCCAGCATCAGGTTGGTGGGCTTGAGGTCGCGGTGCACCAGTGACCGGCGGTGCGCGGCGGTGAGCACCGCGCACACCTGGGCGGCGATCGCCGCCGCCCAGCCGACCGGCAGCCGCTCCTGCTCGGCGACCAGGTCGGCCACGCTGATCCCGTGGATGCGCTGCATCACCAGGTAGGGGCGCCCGTCCTCGGTCCCCGCGTCGTAGACGCCGGGGACGCCGGGGTGGCACAGGCGGGCCGTGATGCGCGACTCGCGGACGAACCGGCGCACCAGGTCCGGGTCGTGCTCGCCGTCGGGGAAGCGCAGGAACTTGACGGCGACCTCGCGGTCCAGCCGGGTGTCGTGCCCTTCCCACACCTCGCCCATGCCCCCGCGCGCCATCGGGGTCGGCTTGAGCTCGTAGCGCTCGGCGAGCAGGGGCCGGGGGGCGGGGGCGGCGCCGCTCATGGGCGTTTCTCCTCGGGTGCCGTGGGGTGGGCAGGGGCAAGGGACCGGTCGGCCAGGCCCGATCGCCCCGCCTCGACCAGGCGGGCGCCGAGCTCGGCCAGGTGCGCCAGGCGTCTCTCCGTGTCGGCCAGGCGGCGCAGGGCCGTGATGTGGGCGCGCTGCCGCTCCAATGGAAGCAGGGCGATGCGGGCCTTGCGGGGGTCGTTGCGGAGCCTGTGGGCCGAGCCCGCGGTGAGCGCCGCGGCCAGGTAGTCCGGGTCGATCCGTTCGGGGTCGGCCCGCAGCACGACCAGGCTCGGCCCGACCGCGGCGCCCGACTCCGCCGTGCCGGCGACGCGGGGGGAGACATCGCCCGTGGCGGAGGCGACCACGTCCCCGGGGCGCAGGACCACCCGGCCGGTCGACTCGACGGTGCGGCCGCCGGGACCGCGCCCTTCGCGCAGGTCCTTGTGGGTGAGCAGGGGGACGGGGCCCCGGTCGGCCGGGGTGGCCAAGGGGGCGGTGTGCAGTTCGAGCACACCCTGGTCCACCAGCTCTCCGATGCTGCTCACGACCGCGGCGGAGCCTTCGGGGGCACTGGGGGCGTCACCGGGGGTGAGGACCGGCGGGGCCTCCGCAAGGCCGTCGACGGCCGACAGCAGGGCCGTGCGCCATTGCGCGTACGAGGCGTCGGGCTCCCTCCGCGGCACGTGCGAGGAGGGGCGCAGGTCGGCCTCTCCCACCAGCTCCGCGCGGTCGAGCAGGCATGATTCGGCCGTATCGCCGGACAGCACGAACTCCACCTGTGAGGACCCGCTCCGCCCGGACTCCCCGTCGGGGCGCTCCAGCACCCAGACGAGGGACTGGGCCCCGGGCAGCTCGGTGACGCCGCGCAGGGCCCCCGAGGCCGCCAGCGCCGCCCGTATGCGCCTTCCCGAGGGCCGGTGGGCGGCCGAGGCGGGC
The DNA here is from genome assembly GCF_000341205.1 of Nocardiopsis baichengensis YIM 90130. NCBI lineage: Bacteria > Bacillati > Actinomycetota > Actinomycetes > Streptosporangiales > Nocardiopsidaceae > Nocardiopsis > Nocardiopsis halophila. Next base: position 127,022 of record NZ_ANAS01000001.1, read on the forward strand.
ACCCGCACCACGGCGACACCGCCCGGCCGGAGGCGGGACAGGCAGTGCTGGACCCACGCCAGCTCCCCCTCGCCGCGCGCCGGGGTCCCGTGGGTCCAGCGGTCGTCGCGGGCCAGCTCCTCCCAGCCCCAGTGGCGGTCGCGGAAGGGCGGGTCGCACAGCACGGCGTCGGCCCGCCGGTCGTGGAGGGCGTCCGCCTTCAGGGAGTCGGCGACGGCGACCTCCACCTCCTCCACATCGCCGCCCATGAGAACCAGGCGCGCGCGGGCGATCTCGGCGTGGGCGGGGTCGCGGTCCTGGCCCCAGAGCACGGCGGCCCCTCGGGAGGCGGCGGCCCGGAGCAGCACGCCTGTCCCGCAGGCCGGGTCGAGCACGGAGGCTCCGTGCCCGATGCCCGCCAGCCCCGCCATGGTCTCGGCGACCTCCCGCTCCACCTCTGAAGCGCGTTCGCGGGCGGCCCGGAAGCGCTCGCACAGCCGCGAGAACACACCGGCCGCGCCGTCGTCGGCCTTCTCAGCCGACGCGGCGAGCGCGTCGAAGAGCGGAGACCACTCCTCCGGCGGCTTCGGCAGCCCCGCCCCGCGCCGGGCGGTGAGGGCCGTCCCGGCATGCGCGAGGAACTCGGCGAGCCGGACCCCCTCCACCTCGGCCTGCACCCGCTGCCAGAGCCGGTCCAGGTCATCGGCCTCGAACGGCTTTCCCCGCTCCAAGCACCACTGTTCGACCTCTTCCAGTGCGAACAGCGGATTGGACGGCGCCCCGGCGACCGGTCGCGGGAAGTCGGTGAACCGCCGCCGCCAGTTGCTCACCGCCGACCGGCCGACCCCCGCCAGCCGCGCGATGTCGGCGGCGCTGACCATCGCGTCCCGGGTCACGGCGCGCCCCCTGTCGACAGGGGGGCGAGCACCTTGCGCGCCCGCAGCTCGGCGATGTGCTCGGCCACCCGCCGGGGAGCCTCGCCTCCGCGCACCAGCAGGCCCGCCTCGATGTTGCGGGCCACCCCGGACTGGGTCAGGTTGGCGCTGGAGACCAGCAGCACCCGCCGGTCGGCGACCGCCAGCTTCGCGTGCGACTTGGCCCCCTTCTCCGTGCGCCGGGCGAGCGGCCAGTGCCACAGGCCGACCCCGTCCAGCCCGGCGAAGGCCGCCCCGGGTTGGTCACCGCCCAGGGCGCTGCCCGCACCTTCGAGCGTCTCCACGACCACGTCGATGCGCACGCCCCGCTCGGCGGCCGCCGCGAGGGACTGCCGGATGGCGTCGTTGCGCCGGGCCGAGTAGGTCATCAGCACCAGCTCGGAGTGCGCCTCCTCGATGACCTCCAGCAGGGCCTGCGCGGTCGCCCGGGTCGGGACGGCGTGGCTGGCCGGGCCGCTCCACACGGTCTCCACCGACACCGCGCCGCTGCCCCGGGCGTACCCGGCCGCCAGGCCGCGCAGGAAGGCCGCGGCCTCCGCGCGCGGCACGCCACCGGACCTACGGGCCTCCAAGAGCGGTGCCACCCCGCCCGAGTCCCGGGAGGAGCCCAGGATCGCCTGGTCGGGCCAGCCCTCGCCGATCCGCCCCGCGACCTCCTTAAGGAGCGCGCCGCCTAGGCGGGCGGCCGCCTCCTCGGCGGCCGCCTCGAAGGCGGAGGGGCCGGGTCTGTCCACCGGTGCGTTCACCCCCACCCCCGCTACGGAAGCTCCGGATACAGCGCCAGCTTCGGGTCGTCCACCGGGACGACGAAGCGGCGGTCCAGGAAGCGGTTGCCCTTCTCGCAGGTGGTCTCCGAGACGAACAGGCACACGTGGCACGCGGCGCCGTGCAGGAAGTCGGAGTGGGCCTGGGGCAGGCGCTCGCGGCACAGGGGGTCCGAGGAGCAGCGCATCGCGCCCTTGAGCGCCTTGTCCACCAGCGGGCCGAGGCGCTCGGGCTCGGCCTGGGAGACCAGGCCGCCCAGGGTGCCCTCGGCGTCGGGGACGGCGGTGTAGACGAGGATGCCGCCGCGCGGGTCCTCCTCGTTCCCGGCGTAGATGCGCTCGGACAGGCTGGCCGCGTTGTAGCCGCACTCGAGGGCGATCGCGCGGATCATCAGGTGGGACAGCGTGTGCAGGGCGATGTAGCGTGCACCCGGCCACAGCCGCATCGGGTCGAAGCCGCCGGGGATGCGCCCCGAGTAGCGGTTGATGCGGAACTGCTTGTAGGCCTCCTGGTGCAGGCGCAGGGCATCGCTGCCGATGATGCGCTCCTCCCAGCCGCTCAGCACCTCCTCGGGGACGCGGATGAATATCCCTTCGCCCCGCACCTCGCTGGCCGGGACCCAGGAGAGCTCGCCGCGGCTGAGCGGCGCGCGCGAGACCAGGTCCGGGTCCTCGGGGTCGGGGGCGTCCAGGCGGGTGAACGCGCGCAGCGCCCGGACCTCGCGCAGGCGCTCGGCCTGCACCACGTCGGAGAAGTATGGCGTCAGCGCTTCGGGGACGCCTTCGGGGGAGCGGTAGAGGGCGAAGTCGTCCGTGGGCTCCGGCGCCTCGGGGGCGGAGAAGATCTCCCACTCGGGGGTGAGCAGGTCCGGCTGGCCCTGCTCCTGTTCGGCGCCGGAACCACCGGAGGCTTCGGCCTCCTTGGCGGCGCGGACCTTCTCCACCATGGCGGCGAGCTCGTCGTCGCCCCACTTGGCGAAAGACTTCATCACCGGCGAATTCTCACGGGCCCACTCGTACATCATGGGAGGCAGCGTTGACAGCTGGTCCCAGTGCTCCTCCACCTTCATCTGAAGGTCGCTCGCCCCGCCCTCGGGGACCGACAGCACCGACAGGGTCTGGGCGAACCACTGGTTGGACGCGCCGACCACCAGGACGACCGGCCGCTGCTTGCAGCCCGTCTGCTCGAAGGTGCCCAGGTGGGGGTGGCGCCCCCGGCAGGCGGGCAGCTCGTCCCGGCCGCGCTCGCCCAGGGCGTCGCGGATGTTGCGCCGCTCCTGGCACGCCATGCAGCGGATCGAGACGTTGGCGCCGATGTTGCCGCCGCGGTCCTCCATCTGCAGCTTGGGCTTGGGCGCCTTGGGGCAGTCCGCGCCCTTGTGCACGAAGTGGGTATAGGGGAAGTCGTCGAGGTGGCCCTGGGAGCAGGCGAGGACGAAACGGGCGGCGACGGCCAGCGGCGGCTTCCCGCTGCGCTTCTTCGGGCAGCCCCGGTGGAAGAAGCGTGCGTCCTGGGGCCGGCGGGCCTTGTCGTTCTCGAAGTCGAAGGCCATCGAGTCGAGCGCGGCGAGCTCGTTGCAGGCCGTGCACCGCAGCCATGTCGGGAACGGCACCACCGGGACGCCGACGCGTGCCGCCGGGCCGTTCGGGTCGGCGTCCAGGCCGTCCAGCCACGGCGCGGGACGGAGTTGCTTGACGTGGCGGCCGTCGTGGAACTTGTTGAGCTCGCGCAGCAGCCGGGGCTCGGTGATCGGCTGCCAGTCGGGGACGTCGTCGTAGTTCCAGTCGTCCACGCCGCGCACCAGCACCGCGATGTTGGGCAGGTCCACCAGGGCGCCCACCCCGGTGGTGAACATGAGGTGGCTGGGGCGGACGGCGCCGACCCGGCGCCGGTACTTGCCGCTCTGGGCGCTCATCGCTTCCCCTCCCGGGCCTGCTTGGTGTCGAACGCGGACTGGCCGAGTTCGTCGGCGTCGTCTTCGGGGTCCGCAGCACCGGTGTCATCGCCGTCATCGGCGCCGCCCGGGGCGAAGGACCATTCCGGAGCGCCGACCGGCGGGTTCAGGAAGCGCCCGTCCCCGGGCAGGAGGAGGTTGACCTCGTTCTCGGTCTCGCGCATGGACATGCCGACGGTGGTCGCCATCCAGGGGCCCTCGCCGGGACGGTTGAGCAGTTCCACCAACCGGGTGGGGCCGGAGGACTCGCGGTCGTATCCCAGCCGTGTCTCCCCGGAGCGCTTGCGGTTCCACAGGTCCTTCAGCGCGTTGATGCGCTCGCCGAGGTAGGCCTTTCCACGTAGGCCCCCCACCTCTTCGGCGCGCTCCAGCAAGTGCTGGACCACGTCGTCGACGACATCGCCGTTGAGGTCCACGTCGTTGGCGTCGGCGTTGTGCGAGTACTCCTCGGCCAGGTTGCGCACGGCCGCCACGAACGCCGCCGCGGTGCCCCGGTCCAGCGAGCGGCGGGTGAACGGGGTGACCGACAGCGCCTCCACCTCGCGGTAGAAGGAGGCGTGGTAGTTCCGGAAGTCCTCGAAGTGCGCCAGGTCGCGCGGGCGGGTCCAGTTGTACAGCGTGACCACCAGGCCCGGCCGGCGGGCGTCGCGGCCCACGCGGGAGGTGGCCTGGATGTACTCGGCCGTGTTCTTGGGCTGCCCGGTCACCATCATCAGCCCGAACCGGGACACGTCCACCCCCACCTGGAGCATGGACGTGGCCAGCACCATGTCCACCGGGACGCGGCCCTCCCGGGTGCGCAGCATGCGCTGGTCCGCCAGCGGGTGGTATTCGGGCTGCTTGGGCCGCGAGCCGCTGCCGCGGCCGCGCATGACCGCCGCCCCGTGCTGGATGATGGTCCGCTTGCGGTCGGAGGTGTCCAGCTCGGGGTCGAACGGCACCTCCAGGCCCTTGAGGACCCGGCTGATGTCCCCCGAGGACACGCGCGAGGTGAGCTCCTGGACCTCCAGGAGCTGGGTGGTGCCCTGCAAACGGTTGGACAGCCCCTTCGCGCGGCCGTTGCGGCGCACCCGGGTGACCACGTCGTCGTCCACGTAGCGCCGCATGCCCGCCAGCTCCCGGGTGGCGTTGAAGTAGCCGACCGTCGTCATGTACGGGTCGGCCGCCTCGCCGTGCTTGTCGAACATGGTCTGCCCGGCGATGAGCAGGATCTCCGCCAGCCGGATCTCGGCCGACTTCAGCCGCACCCCGTGCGCGCACACGCCCATGTACCGGCGGCCCGGCGAGCTCTCCGAGATCGGAACCTGCCGGGAGAAGAAGGTGTCGGCCACGTCGGTGACCTGCGGAGGGAAGATCTGCAGGTCGCGCGCGAACACACCGCGCACCTGGGCTTCCGCGCGCTTGGTGGTGGCGGTGGAGGCCACGATCTTGGGCGCGGTGCGCGAGCCGTCGGGCGCGGTCCACGTGCACAGCCGGTCCACGGCGGACTCGAACAGCCCGACCGTGGTGCCCAGCGCCCCGGAGATCAGGTGCAGCTCGTCCTGGATGATCAGGTCCGGCGGGCGCAGCCGGGGGACGGGGCGGCTGGTCGCCGCGGGGTAGCCCGCCTTCGCGATGTGCCGGCTCCGGCAGTCGGTCCTGCGGTCCAGGTCGTCGTGGCGGAACCCGTGCCGGGGGCAGTACTCGCGGACCCGGCCGAAGAGCATGCCCGCGTACCCGCTCCAGGGGAGCCGCGCCAGCTTGTCCACGGTGGCGATGACCAGGCTCGGGGTGTACCGGTAGATCTCCTCGTCGACGGTGAGGATGGGGAGGCCGTCGGCGGAGGAGCGCTTGGAGAACGGGCAGGCGTCGGCGCCCTCGCCGTTGGGGCAGAACAGGCGCACCCGATGGGCGACCGGGTCGGGCTCCAGGTCGCGCTGGGCGGTCAGCTCCTCCCCGCACCACGGGCAGGCGAGCGTCTGCAGGACGTTGGTGCGCTCGCCGTGGCCGGCCTCGCGGGCGTCCCGGATCTGGTCCTCGGCCTCCTTGTACCAGTTGGGCGAGACCCCGCCGCCGACCCACAGGCCGATGCGGAAGGGCTCCTCGCCCCAGGTGTCGGGATCGGCGCGGCGCTCCACCTCGGCGGCGCACACCAGCGAGGCGGCGCGCTGGAACTGCTGGGCGGTGAGCAGGCGCAGCGTGTAGCGCATGAGGACGGCGACCCCGGCCATCCCGGATCGCGCGTCCTCGCCGGAGCCGACGATGCCCTGGAGGCGGCGGATGGCGAAGGTGAATGCGGTGAGTCCCAGGTAGGCCTCGGTCTTGCCGCCGCCGGTGGGGAAGAACAGCAGGTCCACGAGGGCGCGCGGGGAGGCGGCCCGCTCGGGGTGCGAGGGGGAGGCCAGCGAGGGCAGGTTCAGCAGTACGAAGGCGAGTTGGAAGGGGCGCCAGGAGGCGGCGGAGGGGCCGCGCTCGCGGACGGCGCGCTCGGCGTCGGCGTAGGAGCGGTCGCGGTCTTCGCGGAGCCGCCCGATCTCGGTGTGGCGGCGCTGGTCGGCCATCACCCGGTTGGCGAAGCGGAAGGCGCGCAGGGCGTCGCCGTGGCCGGGCGTCGACGGGTCGGAGAGCAGGTCGATCCCGGCGCGGATGCGCTCGGCGGCGCTGCGGGCCTGGAAGACGGCGGCCTCGGCGGTGCCGCGCAGCGACTCGGGGAGGCCGCCGATCTCGGCCTCGCGCTCGTCCAGCCAGGCCGAGTAGCCGTCGGCGAGCGGCGCCAGGCCGGAGGCCAGCTCCTCGGGGGAGGCCGCGGCCAGGGCGTCCATGGACAGCTCGGTGCCTTCGAGCGGGGTGCCTGGACCGGAGGGGGCGCTGGTCGGCGGGACGTCGTAGGTGGGCAGCCAGGTGGTCTCCAGCCTGCACGCCCGGCGCAGCTCGGGGTCGGCGTTCTCCTTGACGGCGACGTTGCGGCCCCGGGCGTAGGAGAGCTGGTTGCGGTAGAGCAGACGGAGGCGAAGGTCTTCGGTGTCGGCCTGCGGAGGGGCGGGCTGGGCCGGGTCCAGCGGGTCGTCGCTCGGGAGGAAGACGGGGGAGCCGCCGTCGCGGGCGGTGACGGCCAGGCGGGTCTGGAACAGCCAGGCCGTGTCGGGCGTGGTGGAGGGCTGCTGCTGGCCGTTGATGAGGGTCAGCTCGACGGTGCGGCGGCCGTCGCGGGGGCGCACGGCGACGTCGAGGTAGACGCCGGGGGTGTCGGTGTCGGCGGCGGTGAGGCCGATGCGTTGGTTCCGGTCGCCGTCCAGGCGGACCTCGCGGGAGTAGGTGCGCGGCTCCCGGGCCCAGGTGGTGCGGGACTTGCCGTCCTCGTCGGTGATGGTGCGGCGGGAGTACTCGCCCCAGGAGGCGGTGACGGAGAGGGCGTCGGTGTCGTCGGCGACGGTGAACGCCAGGCCCATGGAGGAGGCCCAGATGTGCCCGAGGTTCTGGGTGGTGACGACGTCGGGGAGTTCGCCGCCCTCCTCGCCCTTGGCGCTGCCGCCGACGCCGGCCTCGGTGTCGGCGAGGTCCCCGGCGTCGGCGGTGTGCGAGGCGGCGGGCTTGTCGCGGGGACCGAGCATGCCGACGAGATAGCGCTCCCGGGGGCCGCGGGCGCGCGGGGCGAACTCCTCGTAGTCGCCGCCCCAGGGGCCGAGGAGGTCACGGGCGACGAGCTCTTGGAACTCGTCGCGGACCTGGTAGGAGGAGGCGCCGCTGAAGGTCTGGGGGGTGTCGAGGCGGTCGATGAGCTCCTGGGGGTCGGTGAGGGCGGGGCCGGTGCGGGGCGGCTGCTGGTCGGCGGGGGCGTCCTTCCCCTGCCCATCCTGCGCGGAAGGCGCGGCGCCGGCCGCGTCGAGGGAGGTCTGCTCCCCGTTGGGGTTGGGGAAGAGCCCGTCGGAGGACATCAGAACAGCGTCCCTTCGTCGTCGGCGGCCTTCTTCTTGGACTTGCCGGTCTTCTTCTTGTCGTGGAGGCCCTGGGCGACTTCTTCGGCGTAGCGCTCGTGGTTGAGTTCGAGGAGGCTGTCGAGGACTTCGCGCTGGGCGGCCGGGCCGATGGTGTAGCGCGTCTCGCGCCCGCCGACCTTGTGGAAGCCGTGGTCGAGCCCGCCGACGGCCTCGATGCGCTCCTCCCAGCCGTAGGCGCGGATGGTGGCCTCGTCGATCTCGCGGTGGATGCGGCGGAGTTCGACGATGTCGTCGTCGTTGCAATCGGGGTCGAAGACGAGGTTGTAGGTCTTGGTCAGGCCGGAGTCCCGGGAGAGCATGACGTCTCGACGGTAGGAGTCGAGGCGTTCGCCGAGGTCCCGCAACTCCTGGGTGAGCTCAGGGAGAGGGAAAGTCTCGAAGACGTCTGAAGGAGAGTAGTTTATTCGAGTCTCCAATGTTGAAGTGTATCTAGATGACCACCAAAAATGTATTGCGCTTGAGAGGGTAGCGAGAAATGCGTCATCGTCACTCGCGAAAATGGCAAGTCGATGCGCGAAAACTTGCCCGGTCGGCACCTTTACTGGGATCATTACCTTGCTGACGATTGTGAGAGCGATTGTCCAGGCGAGGTGCGAGAGTTCACGATAAAGCCCTGGTCTTTTATCGGCATATTGCCAGTACTTTTGAGGTAGCGGGGATCGAAGTTTAAACGACCCGTCTTCGGTTATTCTCTGCCGCTCTGGTTTGACATTCGTTTCGATTATCGAAAACGGCTTTGTGTATGCCTTCGCTTCCTCCTCTTGCCAGTTGTGAAAATTGATAATCGAGCGGCTTGCCGAGAGGTCGGGTCGATTGTTAAGATCCTCGCCATTCAAATACGGGAATACTACTTCCAAATTCTTGCGATCTTCGCTGACGAGGAAGCGCGCATCTTCATGTGAAATAATGAATCCAGTGCCAAGCACGTAGGAGCCAATAAAAGCCCTATTTTTATTGAGGTGAAGTTTTCTTGGTGTGCCGCGTGTGCGTGCTGCTGGGGTGAGGGTCGACGCTATCTCGGCTACTGCTGTGTCGTCGATGCACCTTTTTGCGACGTCTCCGAGTCTGGTGTGTGTGAACCAGACGGCAGAGTATTCAAGGGCGGCGCTCTTGGAAGGCCAGGGAGAGCTTTTTACCGCCTTATATATAACCGTTCCATTGTCGATTATTTGGTCTAGTGAGACCTCACGGGTGTCTCCTTGTGAAACGGTGTTCGTCGCGATGAGGCCAGAAGTTCCACTCTTAGAAATCAAAGTATCTGCACGCAGGAAAAAATATGCGACGAGATCAGCGTTTCCTCGAACCGCTCCCCCAGTGTATTTAATGAGATTCTCTCGATAATCTCTTCCTAGTGTCCCGGCAATCTTTTTTCCGCCCAGGAATGGAGGATTTCCAATTATTGCATCAAATCCCCCACTTGTGGAGACTTCGGGAAATCTTAGTGGCCAGTGTAGTGGTGAGCGCTTGAAAGTGTGTCCTGGCTTATGGGTTCGCAACCACTCACTCGCCTGTTGTTTTGCCTCGGGTTCCGCCTTGTTCAGTCGTCGTGCCAGGTCAGCTGCAGTCAGTGTTGCTTCTCTCTGTTCTCGATCTCCGCGTCCTGCGGAAACCAAGGCCGAGCCAACCGTCAGGTCTGCTAGGAGGTGGGCCCGGGTCACTTCCAGTTCTGCATCCGCCAGGAGTTTGCGCTTTCGACTCAAGCCTTCCAAGGTCGATCCGTCGACCTCCGCGATTTCACGCCGTCGTTCAGCAACTCGGCTGACAAGCTCCCTCGCTCCGGCAGTGAAATCCACTATCCCACGCTCATGGATCTTCCGTCCTTGCCTGGGATCCATATGCATGTACTCAAGCTGCTCCAGCGATGTGATCCCGAGCAGCGAGTCCCCGGCCGCCAACCTGTCGTCCAAAAATGTGAACGGCCGCTCCGGTGCCATCGACACCAGCCACAGCGACAGCTTCGCCATCTCCACCGCCATCGGGTTAATGTCCACCCCGTACAGGCAGTGCTCGATGATCTGGCGCCGCGCCTCGATCACCACCGGATCCTCATCGGCGCTCGCGCCGTCGCTGCCCGGTGTGTAGTCGCGGACCCGCTCGTCGCCCTCGTTCGTCCACGCCTCGAGGAGCTTGTCGCCCAAATAGCGCGCCGCCGCCACCAAAAAGGCAGCCGACCCCATCGCGATGTCCGCGACCTTCAGGTCCAGAATCTCCCGGCTGGACTTGAGCTTCCACTCGTCCTTGTTCGCGGTCTGGAGCGGCCCCGGCTCGTACACCAGCGGCTCAAGCGCCCCTTCGACGACCTCTTCCGCCAGGAACCTCGGCGTGTAGTGCGTCCCCGTGTTCTTCCGCAGCGACGATTCCGTCACGTACAGCTCGCCCGGCAGCACCACGAACGGCAGGCCCCGCAGGTCCTCCCGCAACACCCCATAGAACGGCATCAGCCGTTCCACCAACGCCTGGTCGTTGCCGACCGCCGCCTGAACCTTCTTCCGGGCCTCTTCCTTCTCCACCCCGGACAGCGGTGTGAGCTTCTTCTCCAGCGCGCGGGCGGACCCGATCCCCGAGTCCTTGAATTCCGCCGCCAGCTTGGCCGCCAGCGCGGGAACGTCGGCGCACTGCGCGGCCATCTCCTCCAGCCGTCGCAGCTCCACCTCTTCCTCGGCCCCGACCTTGCCGGTCAGTCCGACCGTCTCGCTCTCGGCCCGGTATCCGTCGAAGGACAGCAGACCTTCGTACACATACCCGATCTGCTCGACGTCCAGCGACCGGAACGACAGCGCCCGCCGCTCCTTGCTCTTGCCCTTGCCGACCACCACGTACTGCACCGACCGCAGCATGTGCAGCACTGTGCGGTCATCGATGAGCAGCGGCATCCACGGGAACTCGTCCGGATTGAACAGCGACCCGTCGTGCGGGTGCATCCGCAGGCGCGGGTGGTCCACGCCTCGGTACACCGCCTCGAACAGGGCCAGCAGCCGGTGCCAGGCCGTGTAGGTCTCCTCCAGCTCGTCCTCGCTGCCCTCCAGCGCGCGCTGTTCCAGCTCCGCGCACAGCCGGCCCGCCGAGTACGACTTCAGGTACAGGTCGTTGTCCGAGGGCAGCAGCCCGCGCTCCTCAGCGAACAGCAGGAAGACGACGCGCATCATCACCGAGACCGCGCCCCGGTAGACCTCGTGCGCCTCGACCTCGGACAGGTCGGGCTCGCCGCGCTCGCGCAGCTTGGTGTCCGCCCGGCCGAACGCCGCGACCAGCAGCTCCACCGCCTGGCGCACCTGCACGCCCAGGGCCTCGGTGATCTCCTCCTGCCCGTCCTGGCTCTTGGCCAGGAGCCGGACCAGCGTCTCCTCGTCCGGAACGCCGAAGAACCGGCGCCGGCACAGCAGGGAGTGGAACGCCTCCACCACGTCCCGCTCGGCGCGCTCGTTCCACACCGCCGTGTCGAACACTGCGGTGGTCGTCACGCCTCCGCGCGGCGCCCACACCAGCGCCCACCAGCGGCCGTCCGTGGCCAGCCCCAGTTCCACCCCGTGGTGGCGGCAGAGCTGCGCCACCCGGTCGGCCGGGCTGGCGGCCCACGCCTCGCCCTTGATCCGGGCGGTGGGCTGCTGGCCGGGCGGGCACACCAGTCCCAGCACCCGCACGGTGTCCGGCTTGACGGCCTCACCCGGCGCGGTCAGCACGAACGACGGGACGACGCGGGTCTCGTGCTCGGGGACCTCCAGCGCCAGGGCGTCGAGCGCGGCGGCGTCCGTGTCCCCGCCCCCGTCCTCGCCCGTGTCGCCGTCGCTCGCGGAAGCCGCCCCGACGCGCTCCGCGCCGTTCCCCTCGGCACCCTCCTCCGGGCTCCGGGCCGCCAGGTGCAGGTCATCGCCCCACGCCAGCATGTCCGCGAGGAGGTAGCGGATCCACGCCTCCTGCCCGGCAGTCGTGGCCGAGGCGGCCTGCCAGCGCGCGTGCTCGCGGCGCAGCCGGGCGCGCTCCTCCTTGTCGAGCGGGTCGAGTCGCGCGGGCCAGGTGGCGCGCAGCACCGGCAGGGTCAGGAACGGCCCGTCGACCTCGATCAGGCTCAGCCAGTTGCGGTGCTGCTCGGCGCTGTCCTCGCCGGTGGTGCGGCGCCGGCGTGCGGCGGTGGTGGGTGCGCTCATCGGACGGCCTCCCGCTTCGGAACGACGAAGACGACGGCGACGGGGAAGGAGTGCGGCTCCTGGCGGCTGTAGCGGGCCGCGATCGCCTTCAGCTCGCGGTCGCGCTCGGCGGCCAGCTCGTCCAACCGTTTCTCCCAGTTCATCCGGTCCTTCCGGTACTGTTCGCGCTCTTCCTTGCTGGTGCGGGTGATCTCCGCCGTGCTGAACAGCGCGTTCTCGGCGTCCGCGTCGTCCTCGGCCAGCGCCGCCCGCAGGGTGGCGCTGAACCGGTCGATGACCTCGGTCGCGCGCTCGCGCTCCTCGGCCTCGCGCTGCTCCAGCCTGCGGCGCAGCGACTCCAGCCGGGTCTCCTTGCGCCACTCGATCGCCTTCATCAGGCCGTCCGAGGCGCGGTCGGTCCACCGCTGGTGGATCCGGTGCCAGACCGGCCCGGCCAGCGGTGTGCCGTCGGTCAGTCCCCGGTCGAGCATCCCGCGCAGCGCGCCCAGGTTCTCCAGGCGGCGGAAGCGCCCGCCCTCGGGCAGCCAGCCGCCCGCGTGCAGCACCTCCTCGTGCAGGCGCATGCCGTCGGCCCCGACCAGCACGAACCGGGAGAAGGCGCCGACCAGAACGTCCTCCAGCTCCGGGTCGTCGCTGACGACCGCGGTGACGCGGTCCAGGCCCACCTGGTCGTTGGAGACCGCCGTCTGGAGCAGGCGCGTGGACATCGCCACCAGAGGGTGGTTGAGGTGGGCCAGCACCACATCGTCGCGGCCCTTGGCCACCTCCGGGTCGAAGGTGACGGGGAGCTGGCGCAGCGGCTCGTCCCGCTTGCGGCCGCGCCCCTTGCCGCCGTCCGTGGCGCCCGCGGCGGGCTTCTCGGTCAGGCCCTCGGTGGCCCGCACCCACGAGCCGGTCAGCGGCGGGACCTCGAACAGGCCCTCGGCGAAGTGCTTCTCGTCCACATGCGGGCGGAGGGACTGCTGGCGGGCCAGGCCCAGCGCCGTGTCCACGACCCGCTTGACCCGCACGGGGGTGATGCCCAGCTCCTCGACGGTCCGCTCCAGCTCGGTGCGGACCCGCCGGACCTGCTCGCGGACGTTGGCCTCGGACGGCACCCGGTCGCCCTTGGCGCCGGCCGCGTCCACGTCCACCGGCGCGCCCTGGCCGAGCATCCGGCGCTGCACGGCGTCCGAGAGCACCGCGTTGACCGACCCCAGGTCCTCCTCCATGCGGGCGACCTTGGTGGCCACACGGGACAGGAACTCCAGGTCGGCCTCATAGGAGTCGACGGCCGTGTCCCATCCGGTGCCCACGAAGTGGCGGATCTCCGGGGTGCGGGTCTGGCCGTATCGGTCGATGCGGCCGATCCGCTGCTCCAGCTTGTTCGGGTTGAACGGGATGTCGTAGTTGACCAGGCGGTGGCAGTGGCGCTGGAGGTCGATGCCCTCGCTGGCGGCGTCGGTGGCCAGCAGGATGCGTACCGGGTGCTCGGACGGCTCCTTCTGGAAGGCCACCCGCAGCCGCTCCCGCTCGTCGGTGCCCAGGCCGCCGTGGAGCTCGGCCACCCGGTCACCGCCGAGCCCTTCCTGGCGGAGGAGCTCGCGCAGCCAGTCGAGGGTGTCGCGGTACTCGGTGAACACGACGACGCGCTCGTTGGTCCAGTGCCCGCCGGGCTTGCAGACCGCCGTCAGGTACTCGATGAGCTTGGACGCCTTGGCGTCGGGCAGCGCCTCGTGGTCCCGGGCCCATTCGAGCATGCGCTCCAGCAGCGCGGTCTCGTCGTCGTCCGGGTCGGGCTGCATCGGTCGCGTGCGGTCGAGGGCGTCGTCCTCGGCCTCGGCCAGCTCCTCGTCGTTGTAGGCCGCGGCCTCGTCGTAGAAGTCCTCCATCCACTCGGGGACCTCGTCCGCGCCGTCCCCGTCGGCGAACGGGTCGAGCGGCCGCCCCTTGGCGCGCAGCGTCTCCAGGTAGACCTCCACCGTGTGCGCGAAGGCGGCGGGGCTGGAGAACAGGCGCTTCTTCAGCAGGAGGGTGACCAGGTCGGTGGCCTTGCGGCCGCGGCGGGTGGTGAGCTTTCTGCGGCGAAGCTCGGCGAAGCGGGTGAGCAGGCCGTGGATCTCCCGCTCGCTGTCGGGGTAGTCGACCGGCAGGGAGCGGGCGTCCCGCTCGACGAAACGGGGGTTGCCGTCGGCGTCGGTGATGTCGCGCTTGAGGCGGCGCACCACCGTGTCCTTGACGGCGGCCGGGTCGGGCTCGACGCCGCGCGCGAAGCGCTGGTCGTCCAGGACCTCCAGCAGCGCGGTGAACGAGGCCTGGTAGCCGTTGTGCGGGGTGGCCGACAGGAACAGCCGGTGCGTGAAGTGCGGGGCCAGGCGGCGGATGAGCTTGGTCTGCTGGGAGTCCACCGCGTAGACCTGCTTGGGGGCGGCCGGCGCCACGTGGTGGGCCTCGTCCAGGATGAGCAGGTCGAACACGCGGTCCTCGGGGCCCATGGCGCCGCCGACGGGCAGGACCTCGTCGAGGAGGCGCTGGGCTTTGGGGCCCCGCAGCCAGGACAGGCTGACGATGGTGAGCGGGTAGACCTTGAACGGGTTGGCCGCGCTGCCGTAGGCCCGGCGGACCTGGGCGCAGCGGTCGGAGTCGATGACGGTGAAGTCCAGGCCGAACTTCTCGGCCATCTCGTCCTTCCACTTGACCGTCAGCCCGGCGGGGCAGACGACCATGATGCGCTGGGCCCGGTGGCGCAGCAGCAGCTCTTGGGCGACGAGCCCGGCCTCGACCGTCTTGCCGAGGCCGACGTCGTCGGCGAGGAGCTGGTTCACGCGCGGGGCGCCGACCGCGCGGGTGACCGGTTCGAGCTGGTAGTCCTCGATGGCCACGCCGGAGCGGAAGGGGGCCTGGAGGGTGCGGGTGTCGGCCGAGGTGACCGCCGACCAGCGCACCGCGTCGAGGAAGGCGGCCAGGCGCTCGGGCGGGTCGAAGCGGTCGGGGGAGACCGGCGGGAGGGAGCCGCGGGGGAGGACCCGCCGTCCGGGCTCGATCTCCCACAGGACGCTCAGGGTCTCGCCGTAGCGGCCGCTGTCGGTGTTCTGCAGGGTCACCAGGGTGCCGCCGTCGGCGTGGTCGACATCGCTGACGACCCACTTCTGTCCGCGGACGGCGACGAGCGATCCCGGGGCGGGGCGCTCTTCGGTTGTGCTGGGCATCGCCGGACTTCCTGATCGCGCTTGCTGGGCGCGCCCTCGCGGGGAGGACGCGGGGCGACGCGTGGCCAGAGGAGGTGTGCGGGTTCACCGGCCGTGGCTGCGGGCAGCGTCGGATGAGCCAACAGTAGCGAGTGTGAACTATGTTCACAACCAAAGAATGGTGAAGCGGGGCGCCCGGAAAAGAGAAGGGACGAAAGTCCTGAGCGGGGCGGGGTGCCGCCGAGGGGGTGCCACGACCCCCGCGGGAAGGGGGATCCGGCCACCGTGCCTCTCCTGCGAATCCTTTCAGGAAGGGCGGCGTGCTCCGAATCGTCGGGGCGGGAGTGGCCGGAGGCGGCCAGGCGGCGGCTTCCGGAAAGCGGGGCTGGTAAGGGCCTCAGGAGGTGGTGTCGTCGCCCAGCGCCGAGAGGAAGGCGTGCCACTCGGAGGAGGGGAACCCCAGCACGGCCCGGTCGGGGTGCTTGGAGTCGCGCAGAGCAGCTCCGGCGCGGATGTGGGCGACCTCGACGCAGTTGCCGTTGACGCCGCTGTAGCTGCTGGTTCTCCACTCCGGCTGCTTCGGCACGGTTCTCACTCTTCCAGGGCTTCCTGGACTTCTCGGATCAACACCAAGGTCGTGAGACTGTTCGCAGCTCTCTGAGCAGCATGAAGCGCTTGCGGCCGGCAGTGGACACGGGTAGTCGCCGTCCGTATGCATGTTGGGGCCCGGCCAGGCGGCCGAGCCCCGCGCTCGTCTGCCTAACGCTCACCCTCGAGCGATCTTAGAAACGCCGTCCACTCGGCGCTCGGGAACTCCAGGTGGCCCCGCTGCCGGTTCATCGTGTCGCGCACGGCGCTCATCCCAGGGACGTCGGCGACCTCGACACAGTTCTGGGGAGTGCTATAGCTGCTCTTTCGGAAACGGAGCTCTCGGAGGGGACTCACACTCATCAGCCTCTCTACTGTCGCATCAGGGAACGCATCAGCTCCACCGACTCATGCGGGTCAAGCGCAATGGACTGGGCTTGTTCGAGGAGAGTCCGGTACCGTTCGATCTCCTCAGGCCGCTCCAGGTACAGCCCGTCGGTGTCCGTCTCCAAGAACACGAACGGCGCGATGTCCGGCCCGCTGTATTCAAGTATCACGAACGGGCCCACGAGGCCGCTGCGGAAGCTCTTGGCAGTCGGCATGACCTGAAGGGTCACGCCGTTAGCCGTATCCTCGCCCACTATGACGAGGTGCTCGAGCTGCTCCTGCATCATCTCGGGCTCGGACTCCATACGTCGGAGAGCGTTCTCGTCGATGATCGCCCAAAGCCGGGGCGCGTCCGGTCTGGCCAGAAGGGCCTGGCGCTGCTTGCGGGCCTCGACAGCCCTTTCGATCTCGTCGGTCGCCAGCGGTGCCGACGCGGCCTTTTGGTGCAGGCGCGCGTAATTCTCGGTTTGCAGGAGGCCGGGGATGACGATCGGTTCGTAGGTCGAGATCCGTGTGGCCTCAGCCTCGAGACTGACGTACGCGCCTGTCAGCACATCGCCGTACCGGTGCCACCAGCCCGGCTTGCGGGACTGGCGGACGAGCGCGAGGACCTCGTCGTGCTCGGCGGTGCCCTCCGCCACCTCGTAGACCCGTAGCAGGGCGCTGACATCGGTGACAGAGGGCTTGGCGGTGCGGCCCGTCTCGATGTTCGAGACCTTGGCCGACGACCACTCCAATCGGTCGGCCACCTCTTCCAGCGTGAGCGAGCCGTCGCGGCGCAGGCGCCGAAGGACTCCTGACAGCTGGCGGCGACTGATGGTGGGTCCGGGCACGTCCCCTCCTTGACGGTCGTGGTGATCTTAGCGCCGCCCCTTGGCTGCGGGGGTCGATGTACGCATTCACCTCATAGATCTCGTGATGGCGACTTTCGGACTCCCTATTGAGGATCGAAAATTTACGTTCGATGATGGAAGGCGTCAACCTTCCACCGGGTCTCCCACTCGGTCCGACCTCTCCCCTGGGGGAGCCATGTCCACTCCGGCCACCGCGCCCCGCCCCGAAGGGGCACCCCGATGAGCGTCACCTACGCAGCCCCTCGCCTCGACGGCGACTCCTACTCCCGCTTCGTCGAACTCGCCCTGCACTACACCCGCTGGGGCTTGGGCTACACCTCCGACGGCACTGCGCTCCTGTTCACCGCCGCACACGCCGGCCACGACGTCGGCTTCTCCTGCCGCGACCTGGACGACTTCGCCGCCCTGCTCGCCGCCACGGACCACTACCTGGCCCAGCTGCCCCGCCCGCGCGTGCGCCCCTACCTCGACGCCCACGAGCGCCGGGCCGCCCGCCGCGAGGCCCGGGAGCTGCGTGCCCTGACGGCCCTGGCCCGGAGCCTGGGCCGCGATGAGGTCCGGGACGCGCTGTCCCGGCACGCCATGCCCGGCTGCGGGAGGCCCCGGTGAACCGCCCCGTCCGCATCACCGACCCGGCCCCCGGCATGGTGCGCCTCAATGAAACCGAGGACGGCGAGCTGCTCTTGACTCTGGCTCCCGGCGTCCACCTCGTGCTGCGCCTGGGCCGCCACGACAGGGCCGACCTCCAGTACGCCTACCTCGAACGCCTCATGCGCCAGGTCGGCGCCGCCCGCCGAATCGTCCACAGGCCCGATCTTTCCTCCCGCTTCTCCAGCGGAACCGGCGAGGGCTGAGCCCGACGACCACAGCGCACCGGCCCCACTGCCTCCCCGCGGGGGCCGGTGCCTCCCCGGCCGCCCGTGGGGACGAGGGGCTCCCGGTCCCCGTCCCCGACCGGGAGATCCCCACGGGCGGCCCTGGCCCCACCGATCACCACCAGGGCTGTGCAGGTTCCGGCACGATGTAGATCGTCCGGTCGGGGAGCCGGTCCTCAAGGCCGGAGTCCCCGCTCTCGGCGCTGGGTGAGGCGTGCATGAACGCGGTGATGCACCGGACTACGAGTCGCCCAACGCGCCCGTGCGCATCCAGTGGTTCGGCGACCGGGTGGAGATCGCGAACCCGGGCGGACCCTACGGGCAGGTCAGGGAGGACAACGTCGACCGGTTCAACGACTACAGGAACCCGTCGCTCGCCGCCGCCATGAAGAACCTCGGATTCGTCAACCGCTTCGGGCGCGGCATCTCCCGCATCCGAGCCGCAGTGGAGAAGAACGGGAACCCGCCGCCCGAGTTCACCGTGGACGTGAGTTCGTGGGTCGTGGTGATGAGGAGGGCCCAGTGACGTCGATCGCGCTGTTCAACATCAAGGACGGTGTCCGGAAGACGACGCTGGCCTACCACCTCGCCCACATGTACCAGCGCAGGGGCAAGCGCGTACTGGCCGTGGACCTGGACCCGCAGTCCAACCTCACCTCGGCGTTCCTGGACGAAGACGATCTGGCCTTCCTCTGGGATGAGTCGGATCCTTCGTACGGTTCTCGCCAGGAGGTGATGTTCACCCTGCTCTCCCCAGGTACCCCTAAGACGATCGTGCAGGCCGTGCAGCCCATCGTCGAGGGGACCGGTGATGTGGAGCTCATCGAGCCGGCACAGGTGGCCGAAGGGCTGTGGCTCCTTCCCGGGGACCTCGAACTCAGCCGCTTCGAAGATGAACTGTCCCAGGCCTGGGGCAACACCCTTGCCGGGAACGCTAAGGCCGTGCGCGCGACGACCGCCTTCTACCGTGTCATCCAGAATGCGCGACGGGTGGTCGACCCGGACGTCGTGCTCATCGATATCGGCCCGAACCTGGGTGCGATCAACCGAGCGGCCCTCCTGTCTTCGGACACGGTGCTGATGCCGCTCGCCGCCGATCTCTTCTCCCTGCGCGGGCTGCGGAACCTGGGGCCGACGCTGGCCGAGTGGAGGGGGAAGTGGCAGGGCGTCGTCGTGCACCAGGCCCCGAGGGACATGGCGCTTCCGAGCGGCAACATGAGTCCCCTCGGCTACGTGATCATGCAGCCGGGCTTCCGTCTGGACCGCCCGGTCGGGGCCTACAAGCGGTGGCTGGATCGCATCCCCATGGTGTACGAGCGCTTCGTCCTGGAGGAGAGCGGTATCGAGGGCGGCGGAGACCATGAGATCGCCACGATCCGTCAGTACCGGAGCCTCATGCCCCTCGCGCACGACGCCCGGAAGCCGATGTTCGACCTGAGAACGGCAGACGGCGCGATGGGGAGTATGCAGGGCCTGGTCGAAAAGTGCAGGTCGGAGTTCCGGGATCTGACGTATGCGATCGACGGCCGGCTGGCAGCTCTTCGCGAACGGCGACGCTAGATCCTGTCTGGAGTTCCCCTTCGCCCGGCCCCTCCGGAGTTGATCTCGGGGAAGTCGGCCTTATGACGGCTCTCTTAACCCCGACTTTCCCGAGATCAACGGGGGTTCGGGGCGGGGGCCGGCGGGACACCGCAGAACTCCAGACAGGACCTGATAGGGGGCACGTAGGGATGGGCTGCCGTTCTTGGGTCCGGTCACTCGGGCGGGAGTTCCAATTGACCGTCCGAAGGAGGCCCCTTCCTGTGCCAGTCGTCGGGGGGAAGCGCGTTGGCGGTGACGAGCTCGTCCACGGTGATCAGCGGTTCGGCCATGATGTCGTCCAGGAGCCGTTCCTGCCGGGGTTCGAGGTCGACGAGAAGCGTCAGGACCGACAGGAGGTCGACGAGCTCGTCGGTGTAATCGGGCGACCAGCGGTCGGGACGGATGTCGTCCAGGGGCGTTCCCCGTCGCTTCCCCCGTGGATTGCGCTGCCGGGAGGAGAACCACTTCTTCACCACCCGCATGCCGTTCACGTCGTAGTGCCAGGCGCGCGGCGAGACGGGAGCGATTGCACCTTCCCCGACGTGCAGGCGGTCTCCTGCGTCACCGGTGTCGGAGTCGTGCCAGATGCGGTCGGGCAGGCCTCCTCTGCCGTCGGAGATCTCAGCGACGAGCTGGGGGCGTCGCTCGCGAGGAAGGCGCGGGGCTCCTGGCGGTCTGCCCGCGTCCGGGTCGCAGAAGCGCTCTCCGTAGGTGTGCAGCCAGACGACCCGCCGCCCGTATTCGACCGCTGTCCGCCACAGGTCGGGATCGGTGGAAAGAGGGACTCGGATCCCGGGGACCTTCAGCTCCTCCTGGAATCGGGCCACGAACCCGGGGTGAGCCGCGATCCCGGCGCAGTACGCCATCAGGTCCTCGGCGGTGACGGTGATCCCGAGCCGCGACTCCAGTACCGAGAGCAGCCGGGGCGGCTTGTTGGGCACGCGTCCCTCCTGGTCGCGGAAGAGGGGAAGTACTCGACCACCGCCATGACCACGGCAATAGTGCTGGTCCGGGGGACAGGAAGTGAAGAGAAGCCCCGGTCCGGAAGCGATCCGGTGGTTGTGCTGCTCGGCGGCATAGACCTGACTCAGGCCAGCACACTGCCACAGTCGGGGACGGATGCGGTCGACGAAACGATCATCGTTGATGATGAACTGGCGATCGAAAGCGCGGTAGGCGAACTCGGCGCACTCGGGTTCGTTGTGATCGTGGGCTACGGAGGAGTTGCCCGTGACGTTTGTCGTCGTGGACCGGTCGCTGGTGGCCTTGAACAGGTGGTCCATCATCTCAGGAGATGCGCTCTTCAGCCTCCTCCAGCGCCGAAGAAGCGTGTCCCGCTCAGGGGCGATGACCCAGGTGCGTTTCGCTTGGACGCCGGATGCATGCCAGGGGAACAGGTCGCCGAATGAAGGAAGGGATTTCCAAGCAGTGGACGCGGGGGATGTAGGGAGAAACGGAGCCGTTGCACCGCTCTCGGTCGGGGAGAAGGACGCGCCGTCCAGGCCAAAAGCGATTCCGGAGGACAGAGCGGTGAACTTCTGTTCCTTGCGCCCTTCGAGCGACGTGTACCAGACCTTTGCGGGGCGGTCGGGGTGAGGCTCACCGTAACGGGCGAACACGGCGATGCAGATCGGCTGCTGGACGCCTTGGAAAACCCGGCTCGGGACTGGAGGCTGGTGCCCCTCCGGAGACAGGTCGACGATCCAGCCTTCGTCTGCGGTCGCGCGCAGGTACCTCCGCATCCCCATGAAGACGTCCCCGGTGAGGAAGGCGGATGTACTGACGAAGGCGATGACGCCGGCGGGCTGGTCAGGGTGGGCGTCGAACAGCTTCCATGTCGCCCAACGCCAGAAGTACACGCCTGTGTGATGGAGCTTGTGCTCGAACCTCCCCATGCCCGGCTCCCTGAACTCATCGAGGGACGGGCGATCGGTCAACGGGTCCGTGACACGGTCGAGCCTCCTCCGCGTGATCCAGGGGGCGGGTGCCCTCTTGGTGGCGTGGTCGATGTAGGGAGGATTTCCGATGGCGACCTGGATACGCGTCGTGCGCTTCGTCTCGTTCGCCCTCCTGCGGAAATCCAGGATCTCGGCATAGCGGAGGCCGTACGCCGGAATCGCACGGCCGGGGTCGTCGAGGGTGTCGACCAGGAAACGCCGATGCTCCCTGGGGACTTCGGCTCCGTACACGTCCTGGAGCTGCTGGTGCAGCCGGAGCTCGGCGACCGCGAACGGTGAGGCGCTGGACTCGAACCCGATCAGCCGGGACTCGTACATCTCTCTCAGCCGGTGCCGCGTCTGGACGGGACCGGATTCATCGAGGAGAGTGGTCGCTGCCCGCCTCGTGACCGCCGAAAGGAAGGTTCCCGTACCCATGGCAGGGTCGATCGTCGTGACACTCCTGTCCGCGAGCCCGGTCCGTATCCCCATCCTCTTCTTGAGGACCGAGTCGACGAACTCCGCCATGTAGGAGGCCACGGGCTCCGGCGTGTAGTACGAGCCGGTCTCCTTCCGCAACTGCTGGTCATAACGGGAGAGGAAGGTCTCGTAGAGGTCGGAGTAGGCGTGCTCTTCTCCTTGCATCACCGTGTTCCAGTCGAGTGGCTGGAGGATGCGGATGAGCGTGGGCACAAGGGTCTTCTTCTCTATCTCCTCGCTGGATGTGAGTGTGGCGAATGCTTCCCCGAGGAAATGGTGGTGCTTTCCGAGTTGGTCGCCGATCTCGCGCGTGCTCTTGTCGGTGAAGTCGACCCCGGATTCCCGTGCGACCAGCAGGGAGAAGGTGACGGTCTGGGCATAAGCGTCGGCGAATTCTGGGCCGGGTTCCATGTCGGGAAAGAGGAGGTTCTTCCACTCCCGGGCCAGGCTGGTGAACGGCTTGGGGTCGTCGCTGTAGCGCTCCTCCTCGATGAGATCGCAGATCTCTCCCCGGAGCTGGTGACACATGTGCGCGACACGTGTGATGAGCTGGTCGAGCGTGTATCCCTGCTCCGGTACCCAGGTGAGGAAGTCCCATAGAAGCCCCTCGAATTCACGCTGGGGTGGGAGCCGTCTGCGCTTCTTCGAGAACAGGGCCGGTGTCTCGACCGTCCGGTCGCGCAGAACGCCGTACCGGAAAAGCGACCACTGGGTACCATTCGTGTACAGCAGGTTCGGAAGGCTCTTGAGGTTCTCCCACTGCTTGAGGTCGTGTCCGCGCACGAAGTCGCTCGGAGGAATGGGCTTGTCCGGCTTCTTCAGCTCAATATAGCCGATCCTGTTGATGGGGTCGCGTCCGGTGTTCCTGGCGTCGACCCCGAAGTCGGGTCGGGCTCCGAGCGCTTTGAGGGGGACCTCGCCGAAGACCGTCGCCGGTGTCCCGAAGTCGTGGGAGATCCCTTCTACGAGTCTGAGCAGGGGCGTGCGCAGCTGCTCTTCCTCCAAGCCGCCCCGCCCCCAGGCGTCGGCCACCTCCGAGATGAACGATTCGAGTCTGCGCGCGGCGTATCCGCCGGCGGGAGGGGAGCCGTCGCGGTCGGGGAAGGGGTCGCTCGGCAACGCCGTCATCGCATCTCCGAGGGGAGGAATTTCTTCGTTCCTACTAGAACACCCCGTGAGGAACACGCCGTCAACGGTCCGCCATGGCCGAATAAGGAACACCTTGAGAAAAGTGAGCCCTCCTGTAATGGCGTGTGTCGCTGTTTTCTCAGGTGCTGCCTGTGCGCCCTGCTTCAGAAGAGGGTGGGCGACCGGCCAGTGGTGAAAGGGGAGTGGAGCCCCGCGGGAAACATCGGTATACCGCCATGTGACCGACCGGATCCGGTCATCGGCCGCCGATACTCGCGTTATGGCTCTGTCGCCCCGCACGCCTCTGTAGGGTCGGCGTGCCCGCCTCTCTCCCTCAGGCGGGCGGCGTTCCACCGTGGGCCGCAGCGGTGGCCGCCGGGCATGAGGACAAGGAGTTCACCGCGACCGTGACCGACCGTGAAGCCGCCGGGGCCGATGCCGTCCACAGCCTCTACCGGTTCCTTCTCCAGTCCGAAGAGTTGCGCAGCCGTCCGGTCAGGACGCTCGACTCGGCGGAACGCGTCCTCTGGCTGGACGAACTTCCCAGAAACACCCGTGCCGTCGACTGCGGGATCGTCGACCCCGACGACGGCGACGCCTGGCTCGAAGCCGACCGGGTCCGCCACACGCGGCCGCCCGACCTTCCGGTGCCCCTGGAGCCGTGGGTCGACCCCCGGGGGGTGCGCGACTGGGAGCGGACCGAGCCCCCGCCCCTGCGGGAGACACCCCTGCCCGGACACGGGTCCGGTGCGGAATGGGCTGGACAGGAGGAGCACCCCGCACCCGAGGACAGCGGGGAAGGCGAATCCGACGGACCGGACGAGGCGCCGGACGAGACGGTCCGCGAGACCTACGCCCGCTGGTCCCGGCGGTGGCTGGAGTGGGCCGAGGACGAGCGCTCCAAGGCCCCGTTCGTGAAGGCCTACGAGGCCCTGTTCCGGATCCACCAGGAGGCCCATGACTATGGGGACGCCTACGAGCTGGTGCTGGGCGTCGGGCACCTGACGTGGACGGCCGACGGGCACCCGGTCCGCCGCCACCTGGTCGCGCGCCGCCTGGTCTCCTCCATGGACGAGTCCGGGCGCATCGAACTGGTGCCCGACCCCGAGGCCTCCCGCTTCGAGCTCGAAGAGGAGATGCTGGAGGCCGATCAGCGTCTCCGCGAAGAGCCGCGCGGCCGGGTGCTGGGCGCCCTTGAGGAAGCCGAGGAGGTTCCGGCCGCTGAAGCGGTCGGCCACCTGCACCGTGCCCTCGAAGAGTGGGCCGTCGCGACCTCGGCCGAGGCCGAGTACTCGCGTTCCATGGCCGCTCCCGCTCCCGCGGGCGGCGCGGCGAAGGGGGCCGAAGGGGCCGGGGAGGGGCCCGTCGTGGCCTTCGCACCCGCCGTGATCCTCCGGCAGCGCCCCCAGCGCGGGCGCGTGGACGCCCTCAAGCGGATCGTCGAGGCGCTGGGCAGGGGGGAGGCGGCGACGGACCTGGTACAGCGCCTCGTAGGGACGGACCTGGGCGCCGCCCAGGAGGACGCCCAGGAGGAGGACACCGGGGAGCCGACCGCCGAGCGCGGCGCACCGGACGAAGGGCTGTACTTCTCTCTGCCCTCAAACGCCGAACAGCGCCGGATCGCATCCCGGCTCCAGGACAGCGACCTGGTCGTCGTCCAAGGGCCGCCGGGGACGGGGAAGACCCACACCATCGCGAACCTGGTCACCGACCTGCTCGCGAAGGGGCAGCGGGTCCTCATCACCAGCGAGACCACGCGCGCGCTGAAGGTCCTCAAGGACAAGCTCCCCGAGGAGATTCGGCCGCTCGCCGTCAGCCGCACCGGCGACGGCCTGGAGGCCAAGAAGGAGCTCGAAACCTCCGTCCAGGCGATCCTGGAGCGGCGCGGCGACCACGATGCCCGACAGGCTCGGCGCGACATCGCCGGGCTGGAGGACCGGCTGGAAAAGGCGCGGACCGACCGCGACCAGGCCCTCAAGGACCTGCGGGGGATCCGCGAGCAGGAGACCTACGAACACCCGCGGACCATCGGCGACTACAGCGGACGGCTCTCCGCCATCGCGCGCCGCCTCGCCGACGAGGAGGAGCGCTACTCCTGGGTGGGGCAGGTTCCGGCCGACCACCCCACCGTGACCGCCGACACCCTCCGCGCCCTCGTGGACGCGGCGCGCGCCGTCGGCCCGGAGGCACGCCGCCTCGCCGCCGAGGTTCCGGAAGCCTCGGGGATCCCGTCACCGGGGGAGTTCGCCGAGTCCGTACAGGCGATCGCCGCCGCAGACGAGGCCTACGCCCAGGCCTCGGGGATCGGGGGCGCCGATCTGGGAGACCTCCTCGCCGGCGTGGACCCCGAGCGCTGTGAGCGGATCCGGACCGCGATGGACGCCTTCATCGCCGCCCGGGACACTGCGCGCCGGCTCGGCGAGCGCTGGGCCCCGTCGCTGGCGGACGTCCTCGCCGGCCGCTCCAGCGAGGTCGCCGTGCGGGAAGAGGGGGTCCGCAAGGCGGTCGGTCTCGCCGACCAGGAGACGCGGCGTGTCGGCGACGCGCTCGTCACCGGCCTCGACGCCTTCGGCGTCGCCGAGGCCCTCGGAAGCGTGAGCCGACTCAGCGAAGGCCTCGCATCGGGAGGGAGGCTCCGCGGCCTGCTCGGGCGCACGCGCCTGGCCAAGGACCATGCGTCCTTCCTCGCGTCGGTGCAGGTCGACGGGCGCCCGCTGGAGAGCGCCGACGACGCCGCAACGGTGCTGGCCCGCGTCACGGCCGAGCGCGCGCTGCAGGAGGCCGAAGGGCTCCTCGTCGGTGACACGGCGGCCGGACGGGCATGGCAGCAGCCACCGGCACGCATCGCGCGCCTGCAGGACGCCAAGCGAGACCTCGACGTGCTCATCGCGCTCGCCGATGCCAGGCGAGCGCTCACGGAGGCCTGCGCCGGCCTGCCGGGACTCGCCTCGCTCGATCTCGCCGACGCCGACCAGGTGAATGAGGTCGGCGTGCTCCTCGCCGCGGTCGACGCGGAGAACAGTGCGGCGGACCACCGCGAGCGCGTGGAGCGGGCCGTCTCTCTCCTGAGGGACTGGTCCGGGCGCGCCTCCGAGGTCCCGGAGGGGCTGACCCGCGCCCGCGAGGCGCTGGAGTCCGGTGACCCCGACGCGTACGCGGCCGCCTGTGCGGACATGGCCCGCGTGCGTGAGGCCGCGCGCCTGGTCGCGGACTATGAGGCGGCCTACGGCGCGCTCGCGGCCGGCCACGCGGCGCTCGCCGGGTCCGTGGCGGCCGACCCGCACCTTCCCGAGTGGGAACGCCGTATCGACGACTTCGACCGGGCCTGGGCCTGGTCGGCGTGGAACAGCAGGCTCGCCGAGCTCACCGATCCCCGGGCCGAGGAGAAGGCCCGTGCCCGGCTGGCCGAGGCCGACGGCGAGGTGCGCCTGACGATGGCGCGGCTGGCCGCGGCGCGCGCCTGGACCGGGTGCCTCGACCGGTTGGACGACGCCCAGGAGATCGCGCTCAGCTCGTACCAGACGAGCGTCAACAAGATCGGAAAGGGGACGGGCAAGTACGTCGGCCGCCTGCAGCGCCAGGCCCAGGAGAGCCTTCGCGAGTGCACGTCCGCCGTCCCCGCCTGGATCATGCCGTTCTACCAGGTCGTCTCCACGATCCCGATGGAACGGCCGGGCGTGTTCGACGTGGTCGTCGTGGACGAGGCCAGCCAGTCCGGGCCGACGGCCCTGGTGCTGGCCTGGCTCGCCGAGAAGGTCGTCGTGGTCGGCGACGACAAGCAGGTCAGCCCGGCCGACGTCGGGGTGGACCAGGGCAGCGTCTTCACGATGCAGCAGCGCCACCTGGGGGCGCTGACCCCCGCCCGCCGCAACCTGTTCTCCCCGAACCGGAGCCTGTTCGACATCGTCTCGGGCCTGGCCGGAGGGCGCGGGCGGCTGATGCTCAAGGAGCACTTCCGGTGCATGCCGGAGATCATCGGGTTCTCCAATGAGCACTTCTACCAGGGCAGGCTGCAGGCGCTCCGCCAGTTCGGCGGCGACCGCCTCACGCCGCTGCGCAGCGTCCATGTCCCGGAGGGCCGACTGGAGGGCAAGGGCCAGCGGCAGACCAACCCCTACGAAGCGCGCAGGCTGGTCAGGCAGGTCGCCGAGTGCTGCGCCGACCCGGCCTACGCGGGGCGGACCATGGGGATCATCGTGCTGCAGTCCGGCCGCCAGCAGGCCCTCATCGAGGACCTCCTCGCCGCCGAGCTGGACCTGGAGGAGCGCGTGTCCAGGCGGATCCGGGTGGGGACCCCCTCAGCCTTCCAAGGCGACGAGCGGGACGTGGTCTTCATCGGCGCCGTGTACGCACCGTTCGACTCCGAGGGCGAGCCCAGAAGGGCCGCGCCGTACAGTTCCGAGGGCGCTCAGCAGGCCATCAATGTCGCCGCCTCCCGTGCGCGCGACCAGGTCTGGCTCTTCCACAGCTTCGCCCTGACCGACCTAGGGGAGACGGACCTGCGCCGGGCCTACCTGGACTACCTGGACCGCCCGGTGGAGCAGCAGGACGGCACCGGCCTGGCGCATGTGCCGGAGGACGAACGGGTGGACCCGTTCGACAGCCTCTTCGAGCAGCGCGTGTTCCGCGCGCTCAGGGCGAGGGGCTACCGCGTCCTCCCCCAGTACCAGGCGGGCCCGTTCCGTATCGATCTGGTGGTGGAAGGGCACAGCCGCAGGCTCGCGGTCGAATGCGACGGTGATGCGTTCCACAACGAGGCCAACGCGGCGGAGGACGCGGCGCGCCAGAGGGAGTTGGAACGCGTCGGGTGGACGTTCGAGCGGATTCGCGGCAGCCGGTTCTTCCGTGACCCCGACGGCGCGCTCATTCCTCTGTGGGAACGGTTGGACGGGATGGGCATCGAGCCCGTACGCACGTGAATTCCCGGAATTCTCGGCCGTACGGAACACTGGGGCCGAACCGGTAGGAGAGGAAGGGTGGCTGGCCAACCTGGCGGCCGGACTCCCGGACATGCGGCCTTCGCTCTCCCCCGAGCCGCGTGCGGCCGCAGAGTACCGTGCGGTCCTGGTGGACGCCCTCGCCGACGGGCGCATCGTGGGGGAGGAGGCGCACCGGCTGGCGCGGTTGGCGACACAGGCGGGATTCACCCGCTCCACCGTGCGCAGGGTCCACGAGCAGGTCCTGGCCGAGGCGCGTGCGCGCGCGGAGGCCGACGGTGTGGTGACCTCCGCCGAACTGCGCGAATTGAACAAGGCCGCCGACCAGCTGGGCGCGCGGCACCTGGTCGGGGACCTGCTGGAGGTGGCCGAGAAGGAGAAGGCCCGCCGCAACGGCCCCCTCAAGGGGTGGAGGATCGTGCCGGCGGGGGAGTCCGCGGCGGTCCGGGCAGTGGTCGACTCCGCCGCCGAGCGCGGGGCGACGGTCGGGGTCAACGTCACCAAGACCGTGCGGCTGGTCGTGGCCGACCCCTCTGAGGAGCACCCCAAGGCGGCCAAAGCCCGCGAGGCCGGGATCCGCGTGGAGGCGCCGCAGGAGGCCGAGCGGATCCTGGACGCGGCGGCCGCCGAGGCACAGAAGTCGCTCTTCGAGAACGCGGGGGACGCGGCCCGGGCGGCCGAAGTCCGTGAGCGTTACGACCGCCGGGCCGAACTCGAGCGCCGGACGGGCTGGCACCGGACATGGCGCCCGCGCGAACTCTCCGACGACGAGTACTACCGGCGGTTCGTCGCGCCCTTCGAGGATGACGACGAAGACGAGATGGTCGTCCATGTGTCCACCCACGGCGCGGCGTCCCCGGGCTCCCGGCACCATGCCCGCACGGGCGGGGGCGGATGTGCGGGCGCCCTGTTCCTCGTTCTCGCGATGGCCGCCGTCCTGGCTCTCGCGGGTCGCGTGCCCGGTGTCCTCGTCTGAGCGGACGTGCCGAGCGCGGTGACGGACCCGCATCGGCGGTCGGCCTGCTCGGCGCCGGTCCTGGCCGGGAGCGGTCATCCGTGTCGATTTCAGGAAAGCGGTGACCGTTCCGGTGCTATATGTGGCAGGTTCGCACCGTGGTCGTCCGGTTACCGGACGGGAACGAATCGCACCGATGGTAGGGAGCGCGCGTGACCGACCTGCGGATCAGGATCGGGTTCCGAGAGGACACCACCCCCGAAGAGGCCGATGAGCACACCCGTGACCTGCTCGACCTCCTGGAGGGGGTCGACGCCGAGCGGGTCGGCCTCGAAACAGAGCCCGATGCGGTCCCCGAAGGGGCTCGCGCCGGGGACCTGGCGGTGGTCGGCGGCGCGATCATCATGGCCGGGGTCGCGGTTCGGCAGGCGGCTCCGCACATCGCCGCGATCGTCCAGGAATGGCTTTATACCCGTGCTCAGAAATCGGTGACCGTGGAGAACGGTGCGACCAGGCTGACCGTGCAAGGGCATACGCGGCCCGAGGAGATCGAGCGGATGGTGTCCTCATTGGCCCGTTTGAACACCGACTCCCAGACGGCGCGGCCCCTGGAGCGCAGCCGTTCCGTGGATCCGGTGGATCCGGATGAGGACGGTGCGGGAGCTGGAGGCGCCTCGGGGGCCGACGGCCCCGAGGGCGCCGGGGAGGAGCGGTGAAGCGCACGGCCCTGCTGATCGGCGCGACCTCTTACAGCGAGCTCTCCGACCTCAAATCGCCGCGGGCCGACGTCGACCATTTGGAGAGGGTGCTCAAGGCCCAAGGGCACTTCGACCGCGTGCGCCCCCTCCACGACCCGCACAGGGCCGAGGCGGTCGAAGCCGTCGAGGACGTCCTGGCGGAGGCGGGGCCGGGGGACCTGGTGGTGCTCTCCTTCTCCGGGCACGGACTGCGCAACTCCCGGGGACGGCTCCATTTCGCCTTCGGCGACACCCGTTCCGAGCGGCTGGAGTCCACCGGACTGCCCGCCGAGTCGTTGCAGCGCATGCTGAAGGAGTCCCGCGCGGCGAGCAAGTTCGTCCTGCTCGACTGCTGCTACAGCGGTGCCTTCGCCGACGGGTTCGCCACCCGGAGCGGGGCCGGGGCCGACGAGCACCCCGACTACGAACGCCAGATGGGTGCGGGGGACGCGTCCGGGACCTACGTCATCGCCTCCTCGGGGGCCATCGAGCTCGCCTACGAGGGGGCGAACACCGGGGGAACGGACCCCTCCCCGTTCACCGCGGCCGTGGTCCGCGGCCTCGCCGGCGCGGCCGACGACTCCGACGGCGACGGCTGGATCGACGCCCTCGACCTCTACCAGTACGTCCACCGGCAGGTGGAGGGCCAGGGGCGCCAGCGGGTGACCGGCTTCAGCCTCGGTGTGCGCGGCGGCCTGAAGCTGGCCCGGCACGCGGGGGCGGCGACCGGGGTGGCGCTGGGCGACCAGGCGTCGCCGGGGACGGGGGCGGCGGAACCGGTCCAGGGCCGGGCCGACGGCGGAGCCGCCGTGGGCCACGCGGGCGGTGGGGCGGTGCACGGGCCCGAGCGCGGTGGCGCCGAGCGCCCCTGGGACACCCGGCAATGGGCGGCCCTCTTCGACTACTACCGCTCCTGCCTCGACAGGCAGAGCGTCCTCCAGCAGCTCCCCGACCTCAGGTCGGGCCTGTACGCGGTCGTGGGGACGGGGCGGGAACTCCTCCTGAGCGGAGAGGGCGAGCAAGTCGGACTGACCGGTGACCCCGCGCGGATCGCCGACGGCGCCCGCAGGGAGGGGCGCCCTCTGCGCTACGGGTACCCGGCCGTGCTCTTCGACCCGGCCCGCAGCAGAGGCAAGGGGAGGACCGGTTTCAAAGTCGCCCCCCTGCTCGTGCTGGACGTCGAAGTGCGCGAGGGCGGCGGGCCGGGCGGCGCCGACACGCTCGTCCCGGTCGGCGATCCCGAGCTCAATCGGGAGGTCCTGCTCAGCGCCGCCGACCTCGGTGAAGAGGAGATCGAGGAGCTGCTGGCCTGGTTCGAGGCGGACTGGGCGGGGCAGGGCGTAGCAGGACTCGCGGACAAGGCGCGCGCACTGTGCGGGCGCCTGGGACTGACGCAGGTCCAGGACCTGGTTCCCGGGAGGCTTGAGGACCGGTTGGAGGCCGGCCGGCCGCTGACCGGCGGGGCCCGCAACGCGGCTCTGCTCTATGCTGCCGATCCTGCGGCCTCCGCGGTCGGACGGTTGTCGGCCGATCTGGACCACCGTTCAGGCAAGGGCCTGAAGACCGAGCGCATCCCGTCCACGGCCCTGGCAGCGCTCGCCGATCCGGCGGTGTGCGGGGACGCCCGACGCGCCGGTGGCCGGCGCCCCGTCATCACCGGCCTCAGCAACTCCGCGCAGGAGCGCATCCTGGCATCGTCGATGCGCGAGACCCTGACGGTCGCCACGGGCGCTCCGGGCACGGGCAAGAGCGAACTCATCACTGGGGTCGTCACCACCGCCGTCGCCGGCGGCGAGTCCGTCCTGGTGGCCTCGACCAACAACACGGCGGTGGACGAGGTCGTCGATCGTGCCAACCGCCTGCTTCCCGGGGCCGACCTGATCGTCCGTACGGGCAATGCGGACAAGCAGAGCAGAGAAGCCGACATCCTCGGGAGGCTGCGGGCGGCGCGTCTGGACTCCTCCCGAGGGCGCACCGCAGCGGAACGGCTCGATCTGCACCAGCGCGGCCTCGGCGCCGGACATGAGGCGATCGAGGAGATCGGTGCGCTGGAACACCGGCTGGCCGCCCTGGCCCCGACACGTGAGGGCGACAGGGCGCGGGTGGCCGAGGAAGTCGCTCCGGACGACGCCTTCCCGGACCTGGAGAGCGTCCGCCGGTGGGCCCATCGGGTCGACGCGGCCCGGGAACGCAGGTGGACCGGGTGGTTCTACCGGTGGCTCGTACGGCGTTCCCTGCGCTACGGGCGCGATGAGGCCGAGTTGGAGGCGCTCGCCGCCCTCCTGGACACCGAGTCCGACTGGCGCCGTACACGGGCCCGCCTCGACCGCCTTCCGGCCCCTGCGGAGGCCTATGGCCGGGTCTGCGCCCTGCGGGAGCAGCGGCGCGGCGACGCCGAGGAGTTCGTCGTGGCGCAGGTGGCCCGGGCACGGGACGAGGGCGTCTCCGTTCTCGACGAGCGGCTGGACAACCTGGCGGCCCGCAAATCCACGTGGGTCGGTATGGACCGCCTCGTGCGCGTGGCCCGGGCCTGGGCGACCACGTCCCGCTCCGCCCGCGTGTTCCCACCGCGGGAGGGCCTGTTCGACCTGGTCGTCGTCGATGAGGCGAGCCAGTGCACCATCGCCGACCTGCTCCCGCTTCTCTTCCGGGCCAAGCGGGCGCTCATCATCGGCGACCCGCACCAGCTCCAGCCGGTGAACGCGTTGGACGCGTCCGAGGACCGGCGTATCCAGGCGGCATCCGGATTGGACGAGGACTGGCTCGATGAACGGTCGCTCGTCTACACCCGCTCGTCCGCCTACCACGCGGCCGCCTCCGCGCTGGCGCGCGCCGGTCGCGACGTGCTCTGGCTCGACGAGCACTACCGTTGCCACCCCGACATCGTCGTCCCGGTGAACAGGCGCTTCTACGGGAACAGGCTCGCGGTGCGCACCCGCACCACAGAGCTCGCCGCACCCGCCGACCGGGCCGTCACCTGGATCGACGTCAAGGGGCTCCCGGAAAGGCCCAAGGGTGGCTCCTGCCGCAATCCCGACGAGGCGCAGGAGGTCCTCCGCCTGCTGCGTGAACTGTGGACGGACCTTCCGGCCGACGCCGGCATCGGCGTGGTCACCCCCTTCGCGGCGCAGAAGAGGGACCTCGACCGGCACCTCGGTGGCAGGGCGGGGGACCGCATCCGGGTCGGTACCGTGCACACATTCCAGGGCGGAGAACGGGACGTCATGGTGGTGTCCCCGACGGCCGCGACCGGGGTCGAGCGCGGGGCGGGCCAGTGGGCCGCCAGGCAGCAGAACCTGTGGAACGTGGCGGTCACCCGAGCGCGCTCGCGCCTCTACATCGTCGGAGACCGGGGATACTGGTCCGAACAGGGCGGCCTACTCGCCGACCTGGCTGCCCACACGCTCTCGCCGACGGAGGAAGAGGCCCCCGACGAGGCGCGCAACCGGCTATTCGAATCGCTGACGGCCCGAGGGGCCGCCCCGGAGGCGGGGTCCGTCGTCAACGGGTACGCGTGTGACCTCCTCGTCCCGAGTTCCCAGGGCGAGGTCGCCGTGATCGTGGACAGTTCAGGGATCGGTGCTCCGGCACAGCCCGGTTCGGAGAGGGCGCTTGAGCGCACCCTCGGTCGGACGGCCCTCTTCCAAGAGGTGTCGGGCATTCGCACGGTGCGGGCCCCCGCGTGGAGGTGCTGGGCCGAGCCGGGCACTGTCGCGGAGGAGCTGCTCTCCGGCGCCGATTGAACGGGGCGGCGGCTCCACGGTCAGGACGGATGGAGGGTCAGGGGGCGGTGCGGTGGAGTTCGGCCCCTCCCCAGAAGCGGACTCCGGCGAAGCGGTCCGCTTTCGCTTCGGCCTCGAACCAGTCGTCGGGAAGCCTGGAGAGGTCGGGGTCCCAATCGTGGTCTCGGGCGACGGTGGCGGCCGTGCAGTCGATGAGCTGGAGGAGAACGGCGGTGGCGCCGCGAACATAACCGGCTTGAAGGGTCGGTGCATCGGCGTCGGACTGCCACGGGTACCAGCCGTCCTGATCCGCTTCGTGTGCGGAGTCCCACGCGTTCTGCATGAGGGCGTAGTGCGCGGCGCCATTGCGGGCGCGGCGGGTCTCGGCGATGTAGTCCAGCAATTCCTCGCGGTCCTCGTCGGGCGAACCCCGCAGGACCGTCTTCCAGCCGCGCGGTCGTACGCCGACCCATGCGTTGGCCGGGAACTTCACCTCCCACCGGGGAGTCAGTGCCTCACGGACAACGCCTGCGTCGGTCAGGCGGCGATCGATCAAGCCCGGCCAGTGGGAGCCGTTGGCGGCCTTGTGCGCCCCTGGGCCGTGCCAGTCGTCCTCCTTGGCCGCGCTTATGAGGTCGGCGATGAAGCGCTCCCAGCTTCCGACGGATGCGACCACGGTGAACGGGTTGAGCGATGCGCGGGGCTGCCGGCCCCGGACCGGTTTCTCCGCATGGATTGCTATCAGGTCCAATGCCGTCCGCATGTTATCCCGGGCGGATCGGACCACCTGCGAGAAGCGGTCCTCGGTGAGAAGCATGCCGGCACACTACTCGGGCCGAGGCGATGAGGGAACGGGCTCCGTTATCGGTCTCGAGTTGTCGGTCTCGAATGGGGAATGGCTCGCGTCCGCGATCGGGAATGGTGTGCTCCTGAGGAGCGGAGAGGGAAATCACCAGGTCGGTGAGGGGTTCCGATTTCCCTCTTCGGGGGCGGGTGCGCAATACTGCGGCGGCCCCCGTCCGGGGTCCCCTTCGATCCCCTCCGCTCCTTAAGGCGCTGTGCTGCGGGCCTGCGGCGCGCCGAGCGGTGGGGGTTGCGGGGGCGCCGGGGCGGGGTCGCGGAAGGATGGAGACAGGATCGTCCCTGCGTACGGGGCCATCCGTTCGTACCCGGTCGCGTCCCGCTCGGGCCGCCCCGGGCCGTCCCGGGTCGTTCGCAGTGAGCCGGTGCCAGCACCGCAGGCAGGAGAGGTGAGATCGGTGTCCGCCAACGGAGGACAGGACAGCTCGGCGGGAGCGCAGGACCCCGCCACCGAGGAGGGGAGCCGTCACGAGAAGAGCCGCCTCAAGCCCGTGGTGTTCTTCGGCTCGTCCGCGCTGATCCTCGTGATCTCGGTGTGGGCGATCATCGCGCCGATGAACGCCGAACGGGTGATCGGCGCGGTCGTGGGATGGATCTCCGAGGGATTCGGGTGGTACTACTTCCTCGTCGCCACCCTCTACCTGCTGTTCGTGGTGTTCGTGGCGGTCTCCCGCTACGGCAAGATCAAGCTCGGCCCGCAGCACTCCACGCCCGACTACGGGGTGTTCGCCTGGGCCGCGATGCTGTTCGCCGCCGGCATCGGCATCGACCTGCTCTTCTTCTCGGTCTCCGGGCCGGTCACCCACTACCTCGCGCCGCCCGAGGGCGACGCCGAGACGGTCGAGGCGGCCCGGCAGGCCGTGGTGTGGTCGCTGTTCCACTACGGGGTGACCGGCTGGGCGATGTACGCGCTGATGGGCATGGCCCTGGGCTACTTCGCCTTCCGCTACAACCTCCCGCTGGCCATCCGCTCGGCCCTGTACCCCCTGATCGGCAAGCGCATCCACGGCCGGGTCGGCGACGCGGTCGACCTGGCGGCGATCATCGGGACCGTCTTCGGCATCTCGGTGTCGCTGGGCATCGGCGTGGTGCAGCTCAACTACGGCCTCAACGCGCTGTTCGGCGTCCCCGAGGGGGTCGCCGCCCAGACCGGGCTGATCATCGTGGCCGTGCTCGTGGCCACGGTCTCGGCCGTGGCCGGCGTCGACCGGGGCATCCGGCGCCTGTCCGAGCTCAACGTGCTGCTGGCCATCGTGCTGATGATCTACGTGATGATCGCCGAGGACCCGGTCTGGCTGCTCAACACGCTCATCCTCAACATCGGCGACTACGTCAGCCGCCTGCCCGGAATCACGCTCAACACCTTCGCCTACGACCAGCCGATCGACTGGCTCAACGCCTGGACCCTGTTCTTCTGGGCCTGGTGGATCGCCTGGGCGCCGTTCGTGGGGATGTTCCTGGCCCGCATCTCGCGCGGGCGCACCATCCGCCAGTTCGTCGCCGCGACGCTGGTGGTCCCGCTGCTGTACACGCTGACCTTCCTGTCGATCTTCGGCAACAGCGCCCTGAGCACCGTGATGGGCGGCAACACCGAGTTCGGCGAGACCGCCATGAACACCCCGGAGAAGGGCTTCTACACCCTGCTGGAGCAGTACCCGGCCTTCACCTTCAGCGCCGGGCTGGCCACAGTGGTCGGGCTGCTGCTGTACGTCACCTCCGCCGACTCCGGTGCGCTGGTGACCGGCAACCTCAGCTCCCACCTGCCCACCCCGCTCACCGACGCCCCGGCGTGGCTGCGCATCTTCTGGGCCTCGGTGACCGGCCTGCTCACCCTGGCCATGCTCATCGTCGGCGGCGTCGACGCGCTCACCAGCGCGACCATCATCATGGGCCTGCCGTTCTCGTTCGTGATGCTGCTGGTCATCTGGGGGCTGTACCGGGCGCTGCGGGTCGAGCAGTTCCGGGTCGAGGCGTTCCGCACCACGCTGTCCTCCTCGCTGTCCAACCGCACCGAGGTCGACCGCAGGGGCGCGGACCGCAACTGGCGCCAGCGCATCGCCCGGGTGACGAACTTCCCCGGGCGGCGGGCGGCGGTCCGCTTCGTGGAGGAGGTGTGCCGCCCCGCGTTCCAGGATGTGGCCGAGGAGCTGCGCGAACAGGGATCGGAGGCCTCGATCAGCGAGAGGATCGACGAGGAGACCGGGATCCCGCACCTGGAGCTGCGCGTGCCCATGGGCGCCGAGGAGGAGTTCAGCTACCGCGTGTGGCCGATCGAGATGCCGACCCCGGCGTTCGCCATGCGCTCGCTCACCGAGCACGACACCTACGTGCGCTTCGAGGTGCACCTGACCGAGGGCAGCCAGGGCTACGACGTGATGGGCTTCAGCAAGCAGCAGCTCATCGGCAACATCCTCGACGAGTACGAGCGGCACCTGGAGTTCCTGCGCCTGCACCGCGAGGCCGCCGCGGGGTCGGCCCTGCCCGACCACGGGCCCGGCACCGCCGAGGTCTACACCGGCGACGACGAGGACTGACGGGGGCGCCCGCCGTCACTCGGACGTCTCGACGTCCATGGTGACGGGGTAGTGGTCGGAGTAGCCGGAGGTGTCGACCGGCTTGCCCATCCCACCGAACCCGACGGGGGAGGGGTAGGTGCCGGTCGACACCATGTCCTTGGGGTCGTGGACGATGCGGACCGACTCGGGGAGCGCCCTGAGCGGTGAGCCGCGCGTGACCATGTTCCGGTTCACCAGGAACTGGTCCAGCATGTTCGCGAAGTTGTTGAAGTAGAAGGTCCCCGTCGGCCCCCTGTCGGAGCCGTCGGGGGCCTCGCTTCCCAGGGGCGGCCACATCAGGTTCCACAGGCGCGGAACCGAGACCGCGTTGAGGACCTTCGCGCGCTGGCGGGTGCTCACCGCGTGCTGGACCAGGGACGTGTCGAAGGGCTCGTCGTTGAAGTCGCCCATGGCCAGCACGGGGGTCCGCGGCCCGTGCACTTCCAGGGCGCGCTGGTGGAAGTAGGCCAGGGTCTCGCCGGCCACGGCCCTATAGGCGGCCGACTCCCACCGCCCTCCGCTGCGCGAGGGCCAGTGGTTGCCGAAGACCGCCCAGGTCGTGCCCGCCCGGGTGCGGAAGTTGACCTGGAGGATCTCCCGGGTACCGGTCCGGCGCATGACGACGTGCTGGTAGACCGCCTCGGGCGGCACCTGCAGCAGGTCGGGGTCGTAGAGGAAGGCGATGTCGATGCCCCGCCGGTCGGAGGTGTCGGCGTGCGCCGTGCGGAAGGGGCGCCCCAGCCGGGAGCGGACGGCC
Organism: Nocardiopsis baichengensis YIM 90130; assembly: GCF_000341205.1. Taxonomy (NCBI): domain Bacteria; kingdom Bacillati; phylum Actinomycetota; class Actinomycetes; order Streptosporangiales; family Nocardiopsidaceae; genus Nocardiopsis; species Nocardiopsis halophila. Next base: position 164,298 of record NZ_ANAS01000001.1, read on the forward strand.
TCGGCGAGCAGGCGCAGCACGTGCTCGTTCTCCACCTCGCAGACCCCGAGCAGGTCGGGGCCGCGTCCGGCGTTCATTCCCGCGATGACCGACGCGAGCCGGTCGACCTTGCGCTCTAAGAGCCCGGCGGTCCAGCCCTCCAGTGACGACCCGAGGACACGGGTCAGTTTCTCGCTGCGGCGCGGGGAGTCCTCGACATCGAAGAGGTTCTCTACATTCCACCAGGCGACGTGGATCGCGGCCATGCTCGGCCTCGCTTTCCTCCCCCCGGTGTCTTCCTCCCGCTGCGAATCGGTGTGGCCCCAGCATGCGCGCTGCAGGACAGGGTGTAAACCGGCACCGTCGCGCCGGGAGAATGGGGGCATGTCCCGACGACGCCCCGACACCACCGATGCCCCCGGCCGGCCCTGCCCGTGCGGCAAGGGCGGCGCCTATGCCGAATGCTGCGCTCCCCTGCACCGGGGGACGCGTTCGGCGTCCAGCGCAGAAGAGCTCATGCGTTCCAGGTACAGCGCCTTCGCTGTGGGCGACGCCGCTTACGTGAAGCAGAGCTGGCATCCCAGCACCCGCCCTCGGGAACTGGACCTGGACCCCGCAATGCGGTGGACGGGGTTGGAGATCCTGTCCACGACCGGAGGGACGGCCTTCCATACCGAGGGAACGGTCGAATTCCGGGCCTCCTACCGCCATGGCGGTGCCGCCGGAAGCCTCCACGAGAAGAGCCGCTTCACCCGCCACGAGGGCCGCTGGACCTACGTCGACGGTGATGTGAAGGGATGACCCGCGGACGCTGATGCGCCCGGCCGCTTGCCCGGCGCGCATAGGCTCGTCTGCGTGGTTCAGATGACGCAGGCCCAGAGCCCGGCCGCGGCGGCCGCGCGGTTGCGGGAGGTTCTGGGGGACGGGCCGATCGCTGTGGTGACCGGGGCGGGGATCTCGACCGACTCGGGGATCCCGGACTACCGCGGCCCGGATTCGCCGCCCCGCAGGCCGATGACCTACCAGCAGTTCGTCGGGGACCCGGCCTTCCGCCGCCACTACTGGGCCCGCAACCACGTGGGATGGCACTACATGGAGGCGACCCGCCCCAACGGCGGGCACACGGCGCTCGCGCGCATGGAGGCGGCGGGCGCGGTGTCCGGCGTCATCACGCAGAACGTCGACACCCTGCACGAGGAGGCGGGGAGCCGGAGGGTGATCGACCTGCACGGGCGCTTCGACCGGGTGGTGTGCCTGTCGTGCGGGAGGACGATCGGCCGGGCCCACCTGGCCGAGCGCCTGACCGAGCTCAACCCCCGCTTCGCCGAGAGCGTCGCCGACGTGGAGGTCGCCCCCGACGCCGACGCGGTCCTGGCCTCCACGGAGGGCTTCCGCGTCGCCGACTGCGAGTTCTGCGGGGGCATGCTGAAGCCGGACATCGTCTACTTCGGCGAGAACGTCCCCAAGGAGCGCGTGCTCGAGGCCTACGCACTGGTGGACGCGTCGGCGTCCCTGCTTGTGGCGGGCTCGTCCCTGACCGTCCTGTCGGGCCGCAGGTTCGTCAGGCACGCGGCCAAGCAGGACAAGCCCGTCGCCATCGTGAACCGCGGCGAGACCCGCGCCGACGAGTCGGCGACGGTGAAACTCGACGCAGGCTGCTCCGAGGTCCTGAAGGCCTTGGCGGAGGCCTACGGGGCCTGAGCCCTGTTCCCTCTACCGGCCGAGGCCGATTGAAGATCGCCATGTGTTCGATTCTGTACACATAGCGCCCCATGAATGGGCGAAGGTCGGGGGCGTGCAGTTGCACGGCCGCACCCCCGAACCATGAGGAGTTCCGACGATGGCGGACACCCCCCGCCGCGCTGGCACACCGGAATCAGGCACCCCTGAGGAACCCAGGGCCGAGTCCCCAGGCGAGGAGGCGAGCGGTCGCGAGGGCCCGGGGCAGGCGGCCGAAGGAGGATCGGCCCCGGGCGAGCCCGGCCCGCGGGATTCCGACGGGCCCCGGCCCGGGGAGGAAGCTCCGAAGAGCGGTCCGGACAACGGCTGGCCGACGCGTTCGCACATGGCCTCGAACAGAGGGCAGGCGGTCCAGGCCGGCCAGGTCAATGGTGGGATCTCCTATCACTCGTACGTCTACTCCGATGAGGTCGCCGAGCGGGTCCGCAGCGCGCTGCGCATCGACGAGCGGAAGATCGCGACCATCCGCGCCACGTACGTCGCCTGCAAGGGCTACGACCGCTTCGAGGGGGACTTGAGGCAAGCCGGGGTCGGCATCGTCGTGGGCGAACCGGGGACCGGCAGGGGCGCCAGTGCGATCCACGCTCTCGCCGCGCTCCGGCCGGAGACCCCGATCCAAGAAGAGATGCCGGACCTGAGCGAACGGGATGCCGGCCTGTCCTCCGTCACCGTCGACAAGGACCGGACCTACCTCATCGACGTCTCGCACGCGGGCGACATCGGTCGGACACAGCAGGCGGCCGTCCGGTCCTTCGCCGCCCGAGTGCGCGAGGCGGGGACCGTCCTCATCGTGATCGTGAACCCCAGACAGTGGACCGAGGAGTTCGGAGAGGCGTACGCCTGGCTGGAGATCGAAGAGCCGCCGCCTCCGTTGGAGGTCTTCCACGCCTCCATGCGGTACAGGACGAGCGCGGCCGACGCCGACCGCTGGTGCGGCAACGGGGCGGTGCGGACCGCACTGGAGAACGCGGAGCCGGGCCGGGCCACTCAGCTCGCGGGGCTGGCGGCACGCGATCGTCCGGAGGGGGAGACCTTGGGCGAGGACGCCTACCGGGCGTGGGTCGATTCGGTCGTCGAGACCTTCGCGGACTCGGCGAAGCGGCTGCGCACCTGGTTCGCCTCCCGCGACCACGCCGATGAGTTCCAGCGCGTCCTCTTGGAAGCGGTCGCCCTGCTCGAAGGCGCTCCCTGCCCGGTCGTGCTGGAGCGGGCCCATGCCCTGGCCGACCGCTGGAAGATCCCTTCGGTATGGAGGACCCCCATCTCCGGGCGGGGACTGTCCGAACTGCTGCGCGATTTCCCCGCGGAGGTGACCGGCGACCGGATCCGGTTCACCCGTCCCGAACTCGGCGGTGCGGCCCTCGATCACCTCTGGCGCGAGCACCCCCACGCCCGTTCCGGTCTCCTGGAATGGTCCAGGGAGACCGCCGAGGCCCTCTCGGTCCAGGACAAGAGGGGGCTCGCCGACCGCTGGCTCCGCCTCGGGCTGCGCCACTCCGACCCCGCCCCCGTCATCGAGCTGATGAGGGAGTGGGGAAGCACCCCGAGACTCATATGGTCGGCGGTCCCCGCCGTCGCCGAGGCCGCCGTGACCGTGGAGATCGGGAGCCGGGTCCGAGCGGAGCTGTACCAGATCGCGCACAGCGGAGGCACCTGGAGACTGCGCATGGCGGCCGAGGTGTGCGGCGTGTACGGGCGCGCCCAGCCGCGGTCGGCGATGGTGCGCCTCCGCCTCATCGCCGCCAGGGTTCCCCACCAGTGGGCGGACTCGATCGTCGGGATCATCGAGAACATCGCCCAGGAGCAGGACAACCTCGAAGCGGTTCTCGAGGAGCTCACCACCTGGGGTGGCGACTCGGCCTGGCACGGGCACCGGCGGCACTTCGCCGTTCAGGGGCTGGCGCGCCTGCTGACCCGTAGAGACGGTCAGAGAGGCGCACCGGTCCCATCGATATTTGCCGACCTCGCCGCAGGCAGGGTCACTCAGGACACCATCACGGAGTGCTGGAGGACGCTCTCAGCGGATCCGGGACAGACGTCTAGGGCCATGTGGGCCTGGCTCGACGCCTTCGAGACGCAGGCGAACCTCATGGAGCCCGTCCCGGCCTCCCTCCGTGCGGCGGCGTCCTCCGATCCGGAACTGGCCGCCATGTCGATCCGGGCCATCAACCGCTGGCGTCTCGCCCATGGGCGGCGGGTCGCGGCCATCGAGCGACTGTACGCACAGATCAACGACGAGCGCTGAGCATGTCCTGAAAGGTGGATCGTATGCCGTTGTTCAATTCCGAATCCAAGGGGGAGCGGCCTACCATTCCGTCATGGAGCATCGCCTTCCGAGCTCCCGAGGATTACGTCGATTTCGAGACGCGTCTTCCGAGCGGGAACGACGGGCTTTGGTTCGACGCCGCCTTCGCGATGGAGGTCACCTGGAACGGTATCGGGAAAGTGGAGCGGAGGCGGGCGCTGGCGGAGCTTCAGCGGGAGGTCATCAAGTCGGCGGGAGCGCATTCCGCACGCTTCACTCTCGGAGACAAGGGGGCTGCGGAAGCGGAACTGAAGTGTGAACTGGCCGATGACCCCGTCTTCGAGAGGGCGGAGGTCAGGGCCCATCAAGTCGCAGTGGAACTCGCCGTCGACCCCGAGGACATGAAGCTGGCCAAGGAGCTGGAGGTTCTCGGTCCCAGGAACGAGATCCGATCCGCCGCGCACCGAGCGCGGATGGAACGTGTGCGCGAGCTCCAACGCGATGTCCTGGTCGACTCCGTTCTCGCCCGGGTGTGGTGGTTCGAGCAGCACCCCGAGCAGCTGCCCGCCATCTCGGAGATCGGAGACAAGCTCGACGAACTACTGACACCTCCGGAACAGGTGGGAGGCATCACCGCCGAGGGCGGCCACGGAACCGAGACCCCCGTGATGGACGCCTTCCTCGCCGACCTTGAGGTGTGGGAGAGGTCGGCGATTGTGGATCGGCTGGTCACCATCCTCGAAGGGTTCGAGCGCACCGACTTGGCCGAGCGTCTTCGGCGCCAATGGAGCGTCGGGGAACCGGCGTCGTCCGCCTGACTTCGTCTACCATCGGCCCGTGGCCTATTTCAGGATCGTGCGTCGTGTCGCGTTGGGGCCTGAGGAGGCGTGGGGGCGGATCACGGACTGGCGGCGGCATGGGGAGCGTATTCCTCTGACGCGTGTCACCGTCGAGCCCCCGGGGGCGACCGGGGTCGGGACTCGGGTCTCGGCGCGTACGGGGGTCGGGCCGCTGGGGTTCGACGATCCCATGGACGTGGTGCGGTGGTCCCCTCCCGTGGAGGGAAGGCCGGGCTTCTGCCGACTGGAGAAGCGCGGTTCCGTGGTCACGGGATGGGCCGAGATCGTCGTGGGCGGGAGTGGCGGGCACTGCCGGGTGCTGTGGCGTGAGGAGGTCCGTGTCGCCGGGCTTCCCCGTGTCCTCGACGCTCCGGTGGCCTTGGGCGGCCGCCTGGTGTTCGGGCGCCTGGTGCGCGCCCTGCTCGCCGGTTAGGGGGCCGGCCAGGGCCGGAGCGGCTGTCGGAACCGGCCGGCGCAGGGGGCTGTGGAAGCGCCGGCCGGCTCCGCGTCTACGGGTCCGGCCTGGGGGTCACCTCGGGGCCGCCATAGGCGTCGGGGACGCCGTCTCCAGGGTGATCCGTTCTCGGCCGGCGTAGACGTTCATGGAGTCCCCCCTCAGGAACCCGACGAGGGTCAGCCCGTTCTCCCGGGCCAGCTCCACCGCCAGGGACGACGGGGCGGACACGGCGGCGAGGGCGGGGATGCCCGCCATCAGGGCCTTCTGCACCAGTTCGAAGGAGGCCCGCCCCGACACCATCAGGACCGTGCGGCGCAGCGGAAGGCTTCCCCGGCGCAGCGCCCAGCCCACCAGCTTGTCGACCGCGTTGTGCCGCCCCACGTCCTCGCGCAGGCACAGCAGCTCCCCGTCGGCGTCGAACAGGCCCGCCGCGTGCAGGCCCCCCGTGCGGTCGAAGACCCGCTGGGCTGCGCGGAGCCGCTCGGGCAGGGCGGCCAGCAGACCCGGGGACAGCTCCAGCGGGTCCCGGTCCACCTCCCAGCGGGCGGTGGTGCGCACCGCGTCGATCGAGGCCTTGCCGCACAGCCCGCACGCCGAGGTGGTGGAGAAGTTGCGCCGGAGCGAGGGGTCCGGCGGCGGCACGTGCGGGGCCGCCGCCACGTCCAGCACGTTGTAGGTGTTGGACCCGTCCTCGGTGGCGCCGGCGCAGTAGCGGATCGAGGCCAGGTCCTCGGCGGCGGCCACCGCGCCCTCGCTCACCAGGAACCCTGCGGCCAGGTCGAAGTCGTCGCCGGGGGTGCGCATCGTGACCGCGAGCGCCTCGCCGCCGAAGCGGATCTCCAGCGGCTCCTCCACCACGAGGGTGTCGGCGCGGTCGTCCGACGCCGCACCGCGGATCCGCAGCACCTTCTCGCGGGTGGTCACCCGTCCCATGAGCCCTCAGCCCTTCCGGCGTCGCGCCCGCCCCGGCGTTCCTGCCCGGGGCGGCTCACACCATTGTCTCCCCGCCGCCCCGCGCCTGTCGCTTCCCGGGCGCGTTCTGCACGTGCTGGTAGCCGAACCGGCCCTTGATGCACAGGTTGCCGTGCGTGACCGGGTTGTCGTGCGGCGAACTGGTCTTGACGATCTCCCCGTCCTGGACGTGCAGGGTGACGTTGCAGCCGACGCCGCAGTAGGTGCACACGGTCGTCGTCCGCGTCTGGCGCTCCTCGTCCCAGGTCCCCTCGCGGCGCATATCGAACTCGGTGGCGAAGGACAGCGCCCCGGTGGGGCACACCTCGATGCAGTTGCCGCAGTACACGCAGGCCGAGTCGGGCAGCCCGACGTCGAATTCGGTGGACACCCGCGCGTCGAACCCGCGCCCGGCGATACCGATGGCGAAGGTGTTCTGCCACTGCTCCCCGCACGCGTCCACGCACTTGTAGCACATGATGCACTTGCCGTAGTCGCGGACGTAGAGGTCGTTGTCGTCCTTGGCGGGCTGTTCGACGGTGGCGGCGGCCGTCCCGTCGACGGGTGCGTGCTCACCGGCGTGGCGCGCGTCCCGCTCGCCCAGGGGCGCGGGGTCGGCGCGCGGGCCGAACCGGTCCGGGGCCGCCCCGTAGCGCTCGTTCCACTCGGGCACCCCCGGCGTGGTCGACAGGTCCACCGACGACCCGAGCAGTTCCAGGACCAGCTTGCGGCTGTGCCGGACCCGCTCTGAGTCGGTGAGGACGCTCATCCCCTCCTCGGCTTTGCGCGAGCAGGCCGGGGCGAGCGTGCGCGCCCCCTCGACCTCGACGACGCAGATCCGGCAGGCATTGCGCGGGGTGAGGGTGTCGCCGTAGCAGAGGGTCGGAACGTCGACCCCCTTCGCCTCGCAGGCGTCGAGCAGGGTCGAGCCCTCAGGGACGCGGATCTGCTCCCCGTCCACGGTGACGTCGACGAGGCGGCGCGGCGGCGCGAGGGGGACCGGTCCGGAGCTTGCGGGGGTCTCAGGTGCGGCGGTCACTGCGCCTCCTTCGTGTTCGACGGGGCGGCGGTGGTCAGGGGAAGGGATGTCCTCACAGGCGGCGCCTCCGCGAACACCCCGAGGCGGTCGATCGCCGATTCGACCGCGTTCCAGGCGGTCTGCCCGAGGCCGCAGATGGAGGCGTCCCGCATGGCGGCCCCCACCTCGCGCAGGAGGGCGACGTCGGAGCCGTCGCCCGTTCCGCCGGAGAGCCGCGCCAGCGCCTCCTCCTGGCGGACGGTTCCGACGCGGCAGGGCACGCACTGGCCGCACGACTCGTCGCGGAAGAACGCGGCGATGCGCACGAGCACCGCGGGGAGGTCCACGGTGTCGTCGAGCACCAGGACCACGCCTGAGCCGAGGGTCGTCCCCGCCTCCCGCGCGCCCTCGAAGGTGAGGGGCACGTCGAGCTCGTCTCCGCGCAGGAAGCCGCCGGCCGCCCCGCCCAGCAGGACGGCGCGCGGAACCGGGGGCGCCTCCTGTCCGGCGTTGGCCAGGTCGATGAGCTCGCGCAGTGTGGCCCCGAACGGCACCTCGTACACCCCTGGGCGCCCGACCGTTCCCGAGACGCAGAAGAGCTTGGGCCCGGTGGAGGAGCCGGTCCCGATGCCGGCGTAGGCGGGGCCGCCCATGTGCATGACGGGCAGGACGTTGACGAGGGTCTCGACGTTGTTCACAGCCGTCGGGCGCCCGAACAGGCCGCGCTCGACGGGGAAGGGCGGCTTGCTCCGGGGCTCGCCGCGCAGGCCCTCGATCGAGTTGAAGATCGCGGTCTCCTCACCGCAGATGTAGGCCCCCGCGCCGCGCCGGATCTCGATGTCGAAGGAGAACCCGCTCCCGAGGATGTCGGGGCCGAGCAGCCCGCGCGCGCGGGCGCGGACGATGGCGTTCTCCAGCCGGGTGAGCGCCAGCGGGTACTCGCCGCGGATGTAGAGGTAGCCCCGGGCCGCGCCGATCGCGAAGCCCGCGACGGTCATGGCCTCGATGACCGAGAACGGGTCGCCCTCCATGAGGACGCGGTCCTTGAAGGTCCCCGGCTCGCTCTCGTCGGCGTTGCAGACGATGTAGCGGGGCGCCTCGGGGCGCTGGGCGGTCCCGGCCCACTTGCGCCCGGTCGGGAAGGCCGCGCCTCCGCGCCCCACGAGCCCGGAGTCGGTGACCTCGCGGATCACGCCGGAGGGCCCCAGGGCGATCGCGCGGCGCAGGGCGGTGTAGCCGCCCGCGGCGCGGTAGGAGTCCAGGTCCGTGGGGTCGGTGGTACCGATGCGCCCGAGGAGCAGGAGCCCGGGGCCGCCGGCCTGGGGCACGGCGGCGTGCGCGGGCGGCTCGGCGGGCAGCGGGGCGAGCGTCCCGGGGGCGAAGGTGGTGGGAGGGAGGGCGGTGGGTGCGCCCTCGGGCGGGCGCCCGGAGGCCTCCGCCGAGCAGAGCGCCTCCGGGTCGGCGGGGGCCGAGACCGCGTAGGCGGGCGGGTCGCCGGCCTCGATCGCGAGCGCCGCGGGGGCGCGCTCGCACATCCCCAGGCAGGGGCTCTCCACCCAGGCGGGGTCGGAGCCGGAGGGCGCCCCTTCCGGGCCGGCCCCGTGCCCGGGAGGCCCCAGGTGCGCCTTGAGCGCGTCGCACACCCGGCCCGAGCCCTTGGCGGCGCACGCGATGTCGGTGCACACGTGCAGGACCCGCTCGGGGCGCTCGTGCAGGGAGAACATGGAGTAGAAGGACGCGACGCCGTAGGCCTCGGCCGGAGGGACGGTCAGCCGGCGGCAGATGTAGCCCAGGGCGCCCTCGCTGATCCACCCGATGCGGTCGTTGACCGCGTGCAGGGCGGGCAGCAGCAGGTCGCGGCGGCCGCGGGCGGCCTGCCCGCCGTCGGCCCGGCGCAGGTCGGTCCCGGTGCGCTCGCCGCCCTCCCAGGCCGACTCGGGCGGGCCGAGGAGGGCGTCCACGGCGGCGCGCTCGGCGTCGCTCGGAGGCGTGTCCAGGTGCTGAAGGTCCACCTTCTCCGCTCACCTCTCACGGTCTCGCTCACTGCCGCGGCCTGCCGGGGCGGCCTTCCGGGCCGGGGCGCGGCGCGCGGTCGAGCGTGGTCCAGATCACAGGATTTTGTATACGGGCTACAGTATGCCTTCGATTGGACGGGGACAACCCCCGACGGGAGAAGGCGGAAGGGGCCCGTGGGCGCCTTTCGCGCACGCATGGCCGCGGCCGGGGGCGAGGGGCCCTCGCCCCCGGCCGCGTACTGCGGAGTGCCCGTCACGCCGCGGGCGCGCGGTCTCCGGTCTCGGCTCCCTCGGCCCTCTCGACTTTCTCGACGCGGACGGCCGCCGCCTTGTACTCGGCGGTGCCGGCCACGGGGTCGGTCGCGTCGATGGTCAGGAGCTGGGTGTCCACCTGGTCGGGGAAGTGGAACGTCATGAACACCAGTCCCGGCCTGAGCCCCGCCGACACCGACAGCGGCGCCACGACCGAGCCGCGCCGGGAGGAGACCCGCACCGCGTCCCCGTCCTCAAGGCCGAACCCGGCGGCGTCCTCAGGGGACATCTCCAGCAGCTCCCCGCGCCTCAGAGGCGAGGAGAACCCGCTCGTCTGGACGCCCGTGTTGTAGTCGTCCAGGCGGCGGCCCGTGGTGAGCCGCAGCGGGTACTCCTCGTCCAGCAGGTCCACCGGGGGAGAGTGCCCCACGATGCCGAACGGCGCGGGCGTCCCGCGCTCCTGCGGGTCCTCCGACCACAGGCGCCCGTGCAGGTACGTCGGCTCGGTCCGGTCCTCGGAGTAGCACGGCCACTGCAGCCCCTGCTCCTGCTCCAGTCGCGTGTACGTCATCCCGCGGTGGATGGGGGACAGCGCCCGGACCTCGTTCCAGACCTCCTCGGCGGTCGGCGTCTTCCACGCGTGCCCCAGCCGGTCGGCCAGCGCGCACAGGATCTCGATGTCGTCGCGCGCCCCGTCCGGCGGGTCCACGGCCTTGCGCACCAGCTGTACGCGGCGCTCGCTGTTGGTGAAGGTCCCGTCCGACTCGCACCAGGCCGCGCTCGCCGGGAGCACGACGTCGGCCTGCTCGGCCGTGCGGGTGAGGAAGATGTCCTGGACGACCATGTGGTCCAGGCGCCCGAGGCGGCGCAGCGTCGTCTCCGTCTCGGGCTCGGACTGCACCGGGTTCTCCCCGATGACGTAGAGCGCCTTGACCTCGCCCCCGTCCATGCCCTCGAACATCTGGGTCAGGTTCTTGCCCTTGTAGGGCTGGATGGGGGTGTCCCACGCGCGCTCGAACGGCTCACGGGTCCGTGCGTCGAGGATGTCCTGGAAGCCGGTCAGCCGGTCGGGGATGGCGCCCATGTCGCCCCCGCCCTGCACGTTGTTCTGGCCCCGCAGCGGTTGCAGCCCCGACCCCGGGCGGCCGACGTGCCCGGTCAGGAGTGAAAGGTTGATCAGCGACCGCACATTGTCGGTGGCGTTGTGGTGCTCGGTGATGCCGAGCGTCCAGCACATCTGCGCGCGCTCGGCCAGGGCGAAGGCGTGCGCCAGCTCCCGGATGGTCTCGGCGGGCACGCCGGTCTCGGCCTCGGCTGCGCTGAGCGTCCAGGGCTCCACGAGTTCGCAGTACTCGTCGAACCCGGTCGTCGCGCGCCTGATGAAGGTCTCGTTGACCAGTCCGGAGCGGATGATCTCCCGCCCCACGGCGTGCGCCAGGGGGATGTCGGTCCCGACGTTCAGGCCGAGCCACCGGTCGGCCCACTCGGCGGTGGGTGTGCGGCGGGGGTCGACGACGAAGAGCCGCGCGCCATTGTGCACCCCTTTGAGCACGTGCTGGAAGAAGATGGGGTGCGCGTTGCGGGGGTTGCCGCCCCAGATGACGATGAGGTCGGTCTCCTCGACCTCGTGGTAGGAGGAGGTGCCGCCTCCGGAGCCGAACGCCGCGGCGAGCCCGGCGACGCTGGGGGCGTGGCAGGTCCGGTTGCAGGAGTCGACGTTGTTGGTGCCGATCACCGCGCGGGTGAACTTCTGCGCCATGAAGTTCATCTCGTTGGTGGAGCGGGCGCAGGAGAGCATGGCGAAGGAGTCGGGGCCGTGTCGCCGGACGGCCCCGCGGAACCCTTCCGCGGCGCGGTCCAGGGCCTCGTCCCACGTCGCGGGGTGCAGCTCTCCGTCCTCGCGGACGAGGGGCCGGGTCAGTCGTTGGTAGGCGGGACTCCGCCGGTCCGATCGCATCGTTGCCTCGCAGGGGTGGAGGGGTGGTCCGGGGGGTGCGGCGGGCGGTCATTGATGACTGTCTACAGTATTCAACTTCCGGTGGATGGCGGCAAGGGGGCGATGGGCGCGCCCTCGGCGGCCTTCGGGCGCTCCGTCCCCTGTTCCAAGCGCGCGTTGAGCAGCGACGCCAAGGCGTTCACGGTGCGCAGTGTCGGGGCGCCGACGCCGGTGAGGTCGGCCAGCTCCACCACGGCGCCGAGGATGACGTCGAGCTCCATCGGCCGCCCGCGCTCCACGTCGTGCAGCGTCGACGTGCGGTGGTCCCCCGCGCGCTCTGCGCCCGCCATGCGTCGTTCGATCGAGATCGAGGTGTGGACGCCGAGGCGCTCGGCGACTTCGAGGGTCTCGCGCATCATCAGCTCGGCGGTGGTGCGGGTGTCAGGGGAGGAGCAGATCTGCGCCATGGTCGACCGGGTCAGTGCGCTGAGCGGGTTGAAGGTGGCGTTGCCCATCAGCTTCACCCACACGTCCTCCCGGATGTCGGATTCGACCGGGCACTTGAGGCCGCCGGCGGTCATCGCCTCAGAGAAGGCACGGCACCGGGCGGAGGCGGACCGGTCGGGCTCGCCGATGGAGAACCGGGTGCCCTCCATGTGGCGGATGACCCCGGGGCGCTCGATCTCGGTGGCGGCGTAGACGACGCAGCCGATCGCGCGCTCGGGCGGGATGGTCGCACTGACCGCGCCGCCCGGGTCGGCCGCCTCGATCCGGCGGCCCTCCCAGGGGCACCCGGATCGATGGAACAGCCACCAAGGGATCCCGTTCTGCGCTGCGACGACGGCGGTGCCGGGGCCCATGAGGGGCGCCAGCATCGGGCCGCAGGAGGCGTAGTGCTGGGCCTTGAGGCCGAGCAGGACGTAGTCGACCGGTCCGACCTCGGCCGGGTCGCCGGTGGCGCGGGGGCGGGCGGTGAAGTCGCCGCGCGGGCTGAGCACGCGGACGCCGTGGGCCCGCATGGCCTCCAGGTGCGGGCCGCGCGCGATGAGGTGGACGTCGGCGCCCGCCCGGTGCAGGGCGGCGCCGGCATAGGCGCCGATGGCGCCGGCTCCCAGGACGGCGATGCGCATGGGGGTCCCTTCTCTCGGGGAAAGGAATACTGTATACAATAACCGTGTGCGGGGAGGGTGACCCTCCGCGGAGGGGGAGAAGGAGGCGGGAACACGTCCGGTCCGGGAAGTTCTCGCCTTCTTTCCCCGCAGTCCGCCGCGCGTTTCGTACACTGTCGACAATGACCGCCGAGGAGCCGGAGGACCGTCCATGACCTCTCCGACGACCACCGCCGGCGGCGCGGCCGACCCCGTGCGACGCCCGGCCCCGCTGCGCGAGGCGGTATACGAGGCCCTCCTCGACCTCATCACCACCCGTGCCCTGCCCCCGGGGCGGCACCTGGTGGAGACCGAGCTGGCGGCCCGGCTGGGCGTTTCCCGCCAGCCGGTCCGCGAGGCGCTGCAGCGCCTCAGCAACGAGGGGTGGGTCGACCTGCGCCCCGGCTACGGGGCGTTCGTGCACACCCCGGACGAGAGCGAGGCCGAGCAGCTGCTGGCCGTCCGCGCCCTGCTGGAGACCGAGGCCGCCCGGCTGGCCGCGCGCAACGCCGCCCCCGAGGACATCGCCCGCCTGCGCACCCTGTGGCGCCAGGGCGCCCGGGCCGCGGGCGAGGAGCGGGTCGAGGCGGCGGTCACCGCCAACGCCGACTTCCACCGCGCGCTCATCGCGTCCTCGGCCAACACGGTCCTCGCCGAACTCGCCGCCCAGGTGGACCGGCGGGTGCGCTGGTTCTACGCCCCCATCGCCCGGTCGCGCGGCCAGGCGTCCTGGGACGAGCACGCCCGCATCATCGACGCCGTGGAGGCCGGGGACCCCGCGACCGCCGCCCGCCTGATGGCCGACCACACCGAACGCACCCGCGCCGCCTACCGGGAACTGGGAGAGGGCGGCGACTCCTCGAAGGCCGTCTGACTCCGCCGACTCCGCTCACTCCGCGGGGGCGCGAAGCGGGTCACTCCCGGCGTTTGTAGATGCCGCCCTTCTTCATGTCCAGGTCGGAGAAGAGCTGGGAGACCGTGACGAAGTGGTAGCCCTCGTCGTGGAGGCGGCTGAGGATGTCGGGGACCGCGTCCACCGTGCTGCCGTGGATGTCGTGCATCAGCACGATGCTCCCCGGGCGCGTCTGCTCGACGGCCGTGTCGGCCACCTTCTCGGCGTCGCGGACCTTCCAGTCCAGGGTGTCCACGTCCCAGATCACGATGGGCGCGCCCACGCTGCGCTCGGTCGTGGCGTTGAAGGAGCCGTACGGCGGTCGCATGGTGTGCGGCCACTGGCCCGAGGCCTCCTCGATCGCCTCGGCCGTGCGGACCGTGTCGTCGGCGACCGCCGAGGCCGACATGCCCGTCAGGTCGTCGTGCCTCCAGGAGTGGCCGCCCACCTCGTGGCCCTCCTCGGTGATCCGGGCCGCCAGTTCCGGGGACTCCCCGACCAGGCTGCCCAGCATGTAGAAGGTGGCCCGGGCCGAGTACCCCTCCAGCATGTCCAGCAGCCGCCCGGTGTGCTCGCTCGGGCCGTCGTCGAAGGTCAGCGCCACGCACGGCACCCGGTCGCAGTCCAGGTCGGCACGGGCCGGCCCGTCGGCCTCCCCCAGGTCCAGCGGGGCCCGGGACAGCGCGGCCGCCCGCGCCCGCTCACCGAACTCCGACAGCAGGCCGCCCGCCGCACCGGCCGGGACCGCCACCCGCTGTCCGGCCACCGTCACCACCAGCCCGCCGGCGGTGTCGAAGGCCAGGTCGCCCAGGGGCGAGCCGTCGAGCTCGGTGCTGAGGTTCCAGGCGTCCCCGGGCCGGACCTCGGGGGCGTCCCCGGCGCCGCCCTGCGGGCCCTCTTCCAGCGGGTCGGCGGACCCGTCCGACTCCAGGCCCTCGGGCAGCTCGCCGGGCTCCAGCCCGCCGCGCTCCCGCAGCACCCGGGCCACCTCGGCGTCCAGGGCCTCCACCGCGTCGGGCCCGCGCAACAGCCCCGTCCACGGCAGCACGGCGCCGGAGGCGCCGTCGAACCACAGCGACTCGCCCTCCGTGCGGGGCCCACCGTCCCCCGCCGAGGCCTCGCGGGCGATCCGCACCCCCAGCACCTCCCCCGAGGCCGCCAGCGGCTCCGAGCGCTGCACCAGCTCGGCGGGCTCCTCGCCGTCCCGTTCCCGCAGGAAGGCGGTGTGCGCCTCGGCCATGGCGGTGCGCACCTCTGTGCCGAAGCCGGGTGCCCCCTCCACCACCGGATAGGTGTGCGAGGTGCGCACCCCGCCGTGCTCCGCCGTCCGCTCGACCAGCTCCAGCCCGGGCACCTCCTGCGGGTCGGCCAGCGCCAGGGGCGGCGCCTCGGGGGCGGTGTCCCGGCCCACGGCGGCCGCCCCGGGGACGGCGAGCAGGACCAGGGCGGCGGCGACGGCCGGTGCGCGCCGCAGGTGGCGCCGGTTGAGCTCGGGCACGGGTCTCCACCTGGGGTTCGGGGGTCGGAAGGCGACGCGCGGGGCGAGGAGCGGCCGGGGCGGCGCCCGTCCTCCCGCGGGCGGATCGCACCGTGAACATACGGGCAGGCGGGGCGGCCGTGCAATCGTGCGGTCGCGGCGCGTCGCCGTCCGTGCGCGCTTCGCCATTCCGTCCGTCATGCCCGGGATGAGGCCGCCGCAGCGGTGGATTCGGACACGTCCTGATAACGAACCGGCGGCAGTGGGAACCCGCGGACCGCCGGTTCCCGTCCGAGGTGAGATCATCGGCGGGCCGCCGGCGCGCTTCGGCGTCAGGCCGATGCAGAGATTCCCCGAGTCCAGGAGAAACCGAGTATGAGTTACGGTCCACCGCCACCGCAGGGACCGGGCGGCTACGGGCCGCCTCCGCCCCCGGGGGGCGGCTACGGCGCCCCGCCGCCCCCGCCGCCCATGGGGCCGTCGGAGCCGCCCGCGAACAAGGGCGCCGCGATCGCGCTGGCGATCTTGGGCTTCCTCTTCTGCTGCAACATCCCCGCCCTCGTGCTGGGCATCGTCGCCGCGTCGATGGCCGAGAGCAACCCCAAGGCCGCCAAGATCTGCATGATGATCGGGTGGATCCTCTTCGCCCTGGGCCTGGTGGTCTCCGTCTTCGCCTTCTTCATCAACCTCGGGACGGCCACGACCTACTAGTCGCGCCTCTCGCGGAGCAGACGGACCGACCGCCTCGGCCGAACGGCCGAGGCGGTCGGCTTTTCCCCTGCCTAATCTGACCCCATGGCATCGAGAAGGGGAGCGGGCCGCGTCGCGTCGGCCCTGGACGACCTCGCCCGCAGCGGCCTGCCGCTGGTCCTGGCCATCGCCGGCGTCCTGGTGCTGGCCCTGGCCAGCGACCTGGTGGAGCTGCTGACCCGCCCGACCGGGGCCGACTGGGGAGGGCCCGACCCCTCCTGGCGGGACTGGCTGCCCACCGTCGGCGGCCTGGCGGCCTCCGCCGCCGCCGTGGCGATCTCCCCGCCGGGCGCGCCCCCGCGCCGCATCGCCCTGGTCGGTCCCCTCGCCCCGACCGCCGTGCTGGCGGTCTCGCTGGTGCTCTGGCCCGCCGAGCCCGGCCTGTTCGGCTACACCATGGACCTGACCGAGGTCTTCGGCGTCTTCTTCGCCGCCAACCTCGTCGCCTGGCACGGTCCCCGCCGGGCCGTGGGCGCGATGGCGGCCCTGACCTCGCTGGCCGTGCTCTCCCAGACGCTGCGCAGCCCCGGGTGGGGGCTGGACCAGCTGGGCTGGATGCTGTTCCTGACCGGGCTGGCCTTCCTGCCGGGGCTGGTGCTGCGCTGGCGCGAGCGCGAGCGCACCTGGCGGGTGGAGGAGGCCCGGCGCGAGGAGCGCCTGTCCCTGGCCCGCGACCTGCACGACGTGGTCGCCCACCAGGTCAGCGGCATGGTGGTGCAGGTCCAGGCGCTGCGTCACGTGGCCGACCGCGACCCCGCCCTGGTCGCCGCGGCGCTGCCCGGGATCGAGGACGCCGGGGCGGCCGCGCTGACCGCGATGCGGCGCATGGTCGGCGCCCTGCGGGAGGAGGGGGAGGCGGCCCCGCTGGAGCCGCACGACCTGGCGTCCGCGCTGCGCGCCCTGGAGGAGCCCGCGGACGTGGGCCGGCCCCGGGTGGAGGTGTCCGTGGCCGGGGACCCCGCGGCGCTGCCGGAGGAGACCGCCGCGGCCGTCCTGCGCATGGCCCAGGAGGCGGTCACCAACGCCCTGCGCCACGCCCGCGGCGCCACGCTGGTGCGGGTGGAGCTGGAGGCCGACGGGGCCGGGGCGCGGCTGCGGGTCGGCGACGACGGGCGGAGCGGCGGTTCGGCGCACCCCGCCGCCTCCGGATACGGTCTGATCGGCATGGCCGAGCGGGCCAAGCTGCTGGGCGGCTCCTTCTCCGCGGGCCCGGCCGCCGACGGGCCGGGCTGGCGGGTCGAGGCCGGGCTGCCCGCGGCCGGGGACGGGGAGGGACGGGGACGGTGACGATCCGGGTGCTGCTCGCCGACGACCAGGCGATGGTGCGCACCGGCTTCCGGTACATGCTGGAGGCCGAGGAGGGCATCGAGGTCGCCGGGGAGGCCGGGGACGGCCTGCAGGCCCTGCGCCTGGCCGCCGAGCTGCGGCCGGACGTGGTGCTGATGGACATCCGCATGCCCGGCGTGGACGGGCTGGAGGCGACCCGTCGGCTGGCCGGTCCGGGGGTGGCCGACCCGGTCAAGGTCGTGGTGGTGACCACCTTCGACCTGGACGACTACGTGCACGCGGCGCTGGAGGGCGGGGCGGTGGGCTTCCTGCTGAAGGACGCGGGCCCGGCGCTGCTGATCGAGGCGGTGCGCGCCGCCGCCCGCGGGGACGCCCTGGTCTCGCCCAACATCACCGTGCGCCTGCTCAAGCACTTCGCCCGCCCGTCCCGTCCGCCCCGGCGCCCCGAGGAGGAGGCGCGCCGCAGCGGCCTGACCGACCGGGAGGTGGACACGGTGCGGGCGGTCGCCGAGGGGCTGACCAACACCGAGGCGGCCGAGCGGCTCTTCGTGTCCCTGAGCACGGTCAAGACGCACCTGGCGAGCGTGCAGGCCAAGCTGCACGCCCGCAACCGGGTGGAGATCGCGGCCTGGGCCTACCGCAGCGGCCTGATGGACGGGGAGGCGGGCTGAGGGCGGGCCCTATCCGGGCGCCTCGGCGCGCGCCCTGACCGCGGCCATCACGATCGCCCTGAGCTGCTCGGTGATGTCGGCGCGGTCGCGCTCGAACTCGGGGCCGGTGACCGCCTCGGGGTCGTCGGTCCGCAGCTCCAGCATCGGCGTGTGCACGTGCCCTGCGGGGATCCCGCGGCCCGCGGCGTCGCGCATCAGGGTGTTGCGGTAGGCGATCTCATTGGACAGGTAGTTCCCGCCGCCGCCCGCGCGCGCTCGGGACCCCTCGGTCGGGCCGTCTGGGCGCACGACCGGCTCGGTCCCACCGGCGGGGATCTCGGTGACCTCGGTGTTGTCCACGACGGGGAAGCGGCCCGCCGCCTGCTCGATGATCGCCCGGCGGGGCAGGGTGGAGGAGCACCACTGCGGCGGCGGCTCGGGAAGCCCCGGATCCGCGGGCAGCGGGACCGGGCCGTGCTCGGCGCGGTCCTCGTTGTCGGGCCGCCCGCCCCGCCAGGCGGCGTTGTAGACCTCCAGGTCGAACCGGTCCGCGCGGCCCCGGCTGACGGTGACCACCGCGTCGGCCGGGGCGGCGGTCGCCCCGTGGTGCGGCATCAGCGTCTTCTCGGCCATGCCCTCGGAGAAGTCCCGCCAGCGCACCGGGAAGACCGCCGCGCGCACCACCGCGGTGTGCCCGCCCGCCTCGAACGAGGTGCCGTGCAGGGCCAGCGCCGCCGCGCCCGAGGGGTTGGACCGGCGCACGTCCTCCTCCAGCCCGAACGGGTCGAAGCCGGTGACGATCACCCGCAGCTGCCGGTCGTCGGGGGCGAACACCAGGTCGTCGTGGCCGCGCGAGGCGTACTCCAGGCGGCGCAGCAGCGCCGCGCGGCCCCCGGGGTCCAGGGCGAAGGAGGGCTCCCAGGTGCGCAGGATGGCGGCGAGCGTCAGCCGGGCCCAGTACAGCGGACGGTCGTCGCCGGCCTCGGCGGTGCGGGCCGCCTCCGACCAGAGCCGGTGCCCGTGCGAGGTGACGATCCGCGCGGCCTCCTCGGGGTCGGACGCCCCCGCCAGGTCGGCGGTGAACAGCGGGGCCGCCGGGGCGAACCCGGAGCGGCGCAGCAGCTGCCGCGGCGCCTCCAGCCGGGCGCGGTCCTCCTCGGCGGTGGTGCGGGTGGCGTCCATGGCTCCAGGCTCGCGGGTCGGCTGTCGGAACGGGGCGTGAGTCTACATGCCCGCAGCGACACCGGCCCCCTCGCCGCGGGCGCTCCGGCGGGGCGGGTGAGGCCCGCCGCCGTTCGGGGTAGACCCCGCCTGTGGCAGCTGTCACGCTGTCGCCGACCGGACCCCACGGCTCTCGATGGA
Source organism: Nocardiopsis baichengensis YIM 90130 (assembly GCF_000341205.1). Taxonomy (NCBI): domain Bacteria; kingdom Bacillati; phylum Actinomycetota; class Actinomycetes; order Streptosporangiales; family Nocardiopsidaceae; genus Nocardiopsis; species Nocardiopsis halophila. Next base: position 183,296 of record NZ_ANAS01000001.1, read on the forward strand.
GAGAGAACACGAATGCCGCTTTCCCTCACCCTCCCCGACACGGCCGACCTCGTCGAACGCGCCCACACCGCCCTGGAGCGCTGCGGCGTGGCCCACCTGCCCGAGGACGGGGGCGCCCCCGGCGCGGCGCGCACCCCCATCACCGGCGGCGAGCTGTTCCGGGTGGACTTCGGCACCGCCAAGACCACCGAGCAGGCCGTCACCGCCGCCCACGACGCCTTCCGCCGCGACTGGCGGGACACCCCCGCGCCCGTCCGCGGGCAGCTGGTGCGGCGCCTGGGCGAGCTGCTCCGCGAGCACAAGCAGGACCTGGCCGACCTGGTCTCCATCGAGGCGGGCAAGATCCGCTCCGAGGCGGCCGGCGAGGTGCAGGAGATGATCGACGTCTGCGACTTCGCGGTGGGCCTGTCCCGCCAGCTCTACGGGCGCACCATGCCCTCCGAGCGGCCCGGCCACCGGCTGATGGAGACCTGGCACCCGCTGGGCGTGGTCGGCGTGGTCACCGCCTTCAACTTCCCGGTGGCGGTGTGGTCGTGGAACACCGCCATCGCCCTGGTCTGCGGCAACACCGTGGTGTGGAAGCCCTCGGAGCTGACCCCGCTGACCGCGCTGGCGTGCGACGCCCTGCTGCGGCGGGCCGCCGCCGACACCGGCGCCCCCGAGGGCCTGCACCGGGTGGTGCTGGGCGCGCGCGAGGTCGGCGAGCAGCTGGTGGACGACCCGCGGGTGGCGCTGGTCTCGGCCACCGGGTCGGTGGCCATGGGCCGCGCGGTGGGGCCGCGGGTCGCGGCCCGGCTGGGCCGCTGCCTACTGGAGCTGGGCGGAAACAACGCCGCGGTGGTCGCCCCCTCGGCCGACCTGGACCTGGTGGTGCGGGGCAGCGTCTTCGCCGCGGCCGGCACCGCCGGGCAGCGCTGCACCTCGCTGCGCCGGCTCATCGTGCACGAGGACGTGGCCGAGGAGGTCACCGAGCGCCTCGCCGGGGCCTACCGGCAGCTGCGCGAGCGCATCGGCGACCCGTTCGCCGACGACACCCTGGTGGGGCCGCTGATCGCCGAGCGCGGCCACACCGCCATGCGCGACGCGCTGGCCCGGGCCGAGGCCGAGGGCGGGACCGTGGTCACCGGGGGCGGCCGGGTCGGCGAGGACGCCGCGCCGGGCGCCTACTACGTCGAGCCGGCGCTGGTGCGCATGCCCGCCCAGACGCCGGTGGTGGAGGAGGAGACCTTCGCCCCGATCCTGTACGTGATGACCTACCGCACCTTCGAGGAGGCGGTGGAGCTGCACAACGGCGTGCCGCAGGGCCTGTCCTCGGCGCTGTTCACCCGGGACCAGGCCGAGGCCGAGCGGTTCGTCTCGGCGGCCGGGTCGGACTGCGGCATCGTCAATGTCAACATCGGCACCTCGGGCGCCGAGATCGGCGGGGCGTTCGGCGGGGAGAAGGAGACCGGCGGCGGCCGCGAGTCGGGCTCGGACTCCTGGAAGGCCTACATGCGCCGGGCCACCAACACCGTGAACTACGGCGGCGGCCTGCCGCTGGCCCAGGGCGTGGAGTTCCTGTGACGGGCGGGCCGGGGCCTCAGACGGCCCCGGCCTCGGCCGCGGTGTCCTCGGCGGCCGCGAACTGGGTGCGGTGGAGCTCGCTGTAGCGCCCGCCGGCGGCCAGCAGCTCCTCGTGGGTGCCCTGCTCGGCGATGCGCCCCTCCTCGACCACCAAGATCCGGTCGGCCGCCTGGACCGTGGACAGCCGGTGGGCGATGACCACCGCGGTGCGCCCGTCCAGCGCCTCGGCCAGGGCCTCCTGCACCGCCGCCTCGGAGGTGGCGTCCAGGCTGGAGGTGGCCTCGTCCAGGATCACCACCTGCGGGGAGGCGAGCAGCAGCCGGGCGATGGTCAGCCGCTGGCGCTCGCCGCCGGAGAAGCGGTAGCCCCGCTCGCCGACGATGGTGTCCAGCCCGTCCGGCAGCCCGGCGACCAGGCCGTCCAGCCGGGCCCGGCGCAGGGCGTCCCACAGCAGGGCATCGTCGGCCCCGGGCGCGGCCAGGCGCAGGTTGGCGCGCACGGTGTCGTGGAAGAGGTGCCCGTCCTGGGTGACCATGCCCACCGAGCGGCGCAGCGAGGCGGCACTCAGGGCGCGGACGTCGGTCCCGCCGACGCGGACCGCGCCGCCGTCCACGTCGTACAGGCGCGGGATGAGCTGGGCGATGGTGGACTTGCCCGCGCCTGAGGAGCCCACCAGGGCCACGGTCTCGCCGGGCGCGGCGCGGAAGGAGACCCCGTGCAGGACGCGCCCGCCGTCGCGGTCGTCGAGGTCGGCCACCTCCTCCAGGGACGCCAGGGAGAACGCGGAGGCCTTGGGGTAGCCGAACTCGACCCCGTCGAACTCCACGCCGGCCGGGCCCGGGGGGAGCGGGTGCGCGTCGGGGCGCTCCTTGACCAGCGGATCCAGGTCGAGGACCTCGAAGACGCGGCTGAAGCTGACCAGTGCGCTCATGATCTCCACACGGGCGCTCGCCAGGGCGGTCAGCGGCGCGTACAGGCGGGTGAGCAGCAGGGCCATGGAGACCACCGAGCCCGAGTCCAGGCCGCCGGTGAAGACGTAGTAGCCGCCCAGCGCGTAGACCAGGGCCAGAGCCAGGGCCGAGACGAGGGTGAGGGCGGTGAAGAAGACCTCCTGCACCATGGCCGTTCGGACCCCGATGTCGCGCACGCGCCGCGCGCGCGTGGCGAATTCGGCCGACTCGTGCTCAGGGCGGCCGAACAGCTTGACCAGGGTGGCGCCCGGGGCGGAGAAGCGCTCGGTCATCTGGGTGCCCATGGCCGCGTCGTGGTTGGCCGACTCGCGCTCCAGGCGCGCCAGGCGCGAGCCCATCCGCCGGGCCGGGATCAGGAACACGGGGAGCAGCACCAGGGACAGCAGGGTGATCTGCCAGGAGATGCTGACCATCACGGCCAGTGTGAGGAGCAGCGTCACCAGGTTGCTGACGACGCCGGACAGGACGTCGCTGAACGCGCGCTGGGCTCCGATGACGTCGTTGTTCAGCCTGCTCACCAGTGCGCCGGTGCGGGTCCGGGTGAAGAAGGCGACCGGCATGCGCTGGACGTGGTCGTAGACGGCCGTGCGCAGGTCCAGGATGAGTCCCTCGCCCAGGCCGGCCGACAGCCAGCGGTTCAGCAGCCCGAACGCCGCCTCGCCCAGGGCGATCAGCGCGATGAGTCCGGACAGGCCCATGACCAGGGACAGGTCCTCGCCGGCGATGATCGCGTTGACCACCCGCCCCGCCAGCACCGGCGTCGCCACGGCCAGCACCGCGAGCGCGACGCTGAACACCAGGAAGGCGACCAGGCGTGCGCGGTGCGGCCGGGCGAACCCGATGATGCGCCTGATCGCCTCCTTGGAGAAGGGGCGCCTGTCCTGTTCCGCGTGCATCGCCGTGTACAGCGAGTGCCACGCGGTCATCTCCATGCTCATGTCCGGATCCCTCTCGGTCGGCGCCCGGGGCGCGTCGTCACACCGAGGAGACTAGAACCTTGAGCTAACTTGAGGTCAAGGTCGGTCCAGCGGCACGACCCGGCCGAGGGTGCCCCACTCGTCGCGGCCCAGCCGGGACAGCGGGCGCAGCCGCTCCACCTGCGGGTGGCCGCCGTCGAGCACCGAGGCGTCCACGGCCACGTGCACGACCCGTCCGAACACCACCGTGGAGTCGCCCAGCAGCACCGTCGAGTGCAGCCGGCACTCCAGGGCCGCCGGGCTCGCGGCCACCCGCGGGGCCTTGACCACCGCCGACGGCTCGCGGTCCAGGCCGGCCGCGTCGAACTCGCTGCTGCCCCGCTCCAGCGCGGCGGAGGTGGCGTTGACCTGCTCCATCAGGGGCTCGGGGGCGAGGTTCACGGTGAACTCTCCGGTCTCCTCCACATTGCGCAGGGTGTCCTTGCGCCCGACCGAGGTGAACTGCACGATCGGCGGGTCGGCGCAGGAGACGGTGAAGAAGGAGTGCGGGGCGAGGTTGTCGCGCCCCTGGGCGGACACGCTGGCGACCCAGGCGATCGGGCGCGGGACGACCACGGCCGTCAGCATCCGGTAGAAGGCCCGTCCGGGCAGGTCCTCGGCGGTGAACTCGGTACGCATCACCCCCATTGTCCGCGATCCCTCCGCGATGCCGGGGACGCGGGCGGCCGCCGGGGAAGGAAGAGGGGCATGGAACGCAGTGGCATCGAGCTCATCACCCTGGCCGACGTGCAGGCCGCCTCCGGGCGCATCCGGCGCAGGGCCGTGCGCACACCGCTCGTCACGTGCCCCTGGGCCGAGGGGCGGCTGTGGCTCAAACCGGAGAACCTGCAGCCGGTCGGGGCCTTCAAGATCCGCGGGGCCGTCAACGCCGTCCGCTCGCTGCCCGCGCGGCACAGGGCGGCCGGGGTGGTCACCCACTCCTCGGGCAACCACGGCCAGGCGCTGGCCTTCGCCGCGCGCTCGGAGGAGGTGCCCTGCGCCGTGGTCGTCCCCGAAGGCGCCCCGAAGGTCAAGCTGGACGGGATGCGGCGGCTGGGCGCCGAGATCGTCCCCGTCCCGCCCGCGCGGCGCTCGGAGGCCGCCCGCGACATCGCCCTGCGCCGCGGCATGGTCCTGGTGCCGCCCTTCGACGACCGGGACGTGATCGCCGGGCAGGGCACGGTCGGGCTGGAGATCGTCGAGGACCTGGCCGGCGTGGACACGGTGGCGGTCCCCGTGGGCGGGGGCGGGCTGGCCTCGGGGACGGCGACGGCGGTCAAGGGGCTGCGTCCGGACGTGCGGGTGGTCGGCGTCGAACCGGAGCTGGCCGCCGAGACGGCCGAGGGGCTGGCGGAGGGGCGCCTGGTCGCCTGGGACCCCGAGCGCACCGGGCGGACCGTGGCCGACGGGGTCCGGGTGGGGCCCTCGGAGCTGACCTTCGCGCACATGAGGGAGCGGCTGGACGGCATCGTCACGGTGACCGAGGAGGAGATCGTGCACGCCATGGGGGTGATCGCCCGCGAGGCGCGGGTGGTGGCCGAGCCCAGCGGGGCGCTCGCCGCCGCGGCGCACCTGGCCGGGCGCCTCCCGGGGGAGGCGGTGGTCGCGGTCGTCTCGGGGGGCAACACCGACCCCGCGCTGCTCCGGCGCGCGCTCGATTGAAAATGAAAACGGTTATCGTTCTAGTGTAGGATGGCCGGGTCAGGAACGACCCGAGAGGACGTGCTGTCCATGTCACGCGTGTGCCAGGTGACGGGCAAGGGGCCCGCGTTCGGCAACAACGTCTCCCACTCCCAGCGGCGCACCCGCCGCCGGTTCGGCGTCAACATCCAGAGGAAGCGCTACTGGCTCGCCTCGGAGGGGCGCTGGGTGCGGCTGCGGGTGAGCGCCAAGGGGATGAAGGTCGTCGGGCGCCGGGGCATCGACCGCGTGGTCGCCGAGATCCGCGCACGCGGGGAGAAGGTCTGAGCAGTGGCCAAGAAGAGCAAGATCGCCAAGAACGAGCGCCGCAAGGAGGTCGTGGCGCTGTACGCCGAGCGCCGCGCCGAGCTGAAGCGGATCATCGCCCACCCCGCCACGGGGCCCGAGGAGCGCGCCGAGGCCGTGCGCGCCCTGTCGCGCCAGCCGCGCGACGCCGGCCGCACGCGGGTGCGCAACCGCGACGCGGTCGACGGCCGGCCCCGCGGCTACCTCCGCAAGGTCGGCCTGTCCCGGATCCGCTTCCGGGAGATGGCCCACCGCGGGGAGCTGCCCGGCATCACCAAGTCGAGCTGGTGAGGTCCGCGTAGCCGGACAGCCGCTCGAAGAGCAGGGAGGTGAAGCCCTCGGCGTCCACCCCGGTCGCGATCGCCACCGCGCGTTCGCGGCCGGGGGTGCGCACGTCGGCGACGAGGGCGCCGCGGGTCAGCTCGCCCGCGCACTCCACCGACGCCCACCCCCGGCTCCACTCCAGCAGGTCCGGGTGGGAGACCGCCGCGACCGCGAGCGCGTCGTGGACCGGAACCGCCGTCAGCCCCGAGCGCTCCTCGTAGCGCATCGCATAACCGCGCAGCAGCTCGCCCGCGGCCCCTGCGGCGCCTCCCATGGACGCCAGCCTGTCCGTCCGGTCCAAGGGGAAGAGGGCCGAGCGGGTGACGTCCAGCCCGACGACCCGGACCGGCAGCCCCGACTCCACCACGAAGCGCGCGGCCTCGGGGTCGCAGTGGAAGTTGTACTCGGCGGCCGCGGTGATGTTGCCCTGGGTGAACGCCGCACCGCCCATGAGGACGATCTCCTTCAGGGCGCGTCCGGCCTCCGGGAAGCGGGCCAGCATGGCGGCGACATTGGTGAGCGGCCCGAGGGCCACCAGCGTCAGCCCGCCGGGCTCGGCGAGCGCGGCCTCGGCGAGCCGGTCCACGGCGTGGCCCGGGTGCGCCGCCCGGGGCGGGACGGCCGGGACGAGCCCGCCCAGGCCTCCCTCGCCGTGGATCGCCTCGTCGCGCTCCCTGCGGCGCCGGGTGAGCGGTCCCGCCATCCCCGCCGTCAGCGGCAGCGCGTCCGGCGCCCCGGCCAGGTCCAGCACGTGCCCGGCGTTGCGCACCACGTCGTCGAGCGAGGCGTTGCCCGCCACCGCGGTCACGCCGCGCACGGCCAGCTCCGGCGAGGCCAGGGCGAGCAGCAGGGCGACGGCGTCGTCGACGCCGGGGTCGCAGTCGATCACGACGGGCACGGGCACGGTGCGCCTCCTCCGAGCGGGGTCCGGGGCTCCAGTGTGCCCGTGCCGCCCGTGCGCTCAGGCGGCGGTCGGCCCGGCGACGGGCTCCCGCGGGCGCTCGGCCCGGCCGGGGGCGGCCGCCTGCGGCGCCGGTGCCGGGGCGCCGGGGCGGGGGACGCCGGCCCTGTCGTCCAGGCGGTCCTGCACCGCCTGGTTGGCGATGTAGCCGATCGCGCCGAGCACGACCAGGGCGATCCCGCCCAGGACGACGGCCAGGACGGTGGTGATCAGTGCGATGTCGACCATGTTCGACCTCCCGGGGGTGGCACGGCCGGGGCGGTCGGCCCCGTACCTCCGAGCGTAATCACCGTTCACTGAAATTCGCACCGTTTCCGGAAGTGAACCGCGTCATATCTTCGCCCCGGCCCCCGCGGCCGCGTAGGTTCGGGGCATGGCCGATCTGCGCGAGGTCCAGTCCGTCATCGACCGGGGCGGCCACCGCGCCGTCGTCTCCGCCGTCCGCGCCGACGGCTCGGTCCACTCCAGCGTGGTGGCGGCCGGGCTGACACGGCACCCGGTCACCGGGGAGCCCGCGGCCGCCTTCACCAGCGCGGCCGGAGCCCTCAAGCTCCGGCTGCTGCGCGAGCGCCCGCAGGCCGCCCTGGTCTTCCAGGCGGGCCCGCACTGGGCGAGCGTGGCCGGGGCCGCCGACCTCATCGGCTACGACGACCCCTACGAGGGCGTCGACACCGCGCACCTGCGCGCGCTCCTGCGCGAGGTGTTCAGCGCGGCCGGCGGCGAGCACGAGGACTGGGAGGCCTACGGCCGCGCCATGGAGGAGCAGCGGCGCTCCGCGGTGCTCATCGCCCCCGAGCGCGTGTTCGCGATGTGAGCCGCGGGCCGGGATCAGGCCCGGCTCAGGCGGAACCCCTCATACCCCGAGGAGGCCACCCCCTCCAGCACGTCCCGGTAGACGTCGACCCCGCCCGGATAGGGCAGGAAGACGCGGGGCTTGCCGGGGACGTTGGCGCCCGTGTACCAGGAGTCCGCGCGGGGGAAGAGCGTGGCGGCGGCGACCTCCTGCACGTGGTCGGTCCACCACCGCTGCGCCGCGGGCTCGGCCTCGACGACCCCGGTCCCCCGGTCGCGGGCCCACGCGATCAGGTCGGTGATCCACTCCACGTGCTGCTCGATGGAGACGACCATGTTGCTGAGCACCGACGGGCTCCCCGGCCCCGTCACCGTGAACAGGTTGGGGAACCCGGCCACCGCCACCCCCAGGTGGGCGGCGGGGCCCTCGGCCCAGGCCCGGCGCAGGGGCACCCCGTCCCGCCCGTGCGGGTCGAGGGCCGTCAGCGCCCCGGTCATCGCGTCGTAGCCGGTGGCCAGCACCAGGTCGTCGGCCGGGTACTCGCCGCGGGCGGTGGCCACGCCCCCGGGGACCGCCCCGGCCAGCGGCTCGGCGCGCAGGTCCACCAGGCGCACCCCCTCCCGGTTGAAGGCCGTGTAGTAGCCCGAGTCGATGCAGGGGCGCTTGGTGCCGAAGGGGTGGGTGCGCGGGGACAGCGCCTCGGCCGTGGCCGGGTCGTCGACCGCCTCGGAGATGCGGGCGCGGATGAAGTCCGCCGCGGTCGCGTTGGCGTCGGCGTCGGTGGTCAGGTCGCTGTAGGAGCGCAGCATCCCGAAGAGCCCGCCGTGCTCCCAGGCGTGCCGGTAGGCGGCGGTGCGCTCGGCCTCGGGCACCTCCAGGGCCGAGCGGTCGGCCCGGGGCCCGGGGATGCCGGTGGGCGACCTCCGGGCCTGTGCGCGGTGCTCGCGGTAGCGGGCCTTGAGCGCCTCCTGCTCCCCGGGGGCCAGGGGCCGGTCGTTGGCGGGGAGGCTGAAGTTGGCCGTGCGCTGGAAGACGGTGACCTCGGCGGCCTCCTCGGCGATGACGGGAACGGCCTGGATGCCCGAGGAGCCCGTGCCGATGACCGCCACCCTGCGCCCGGCGAAGGACACCTCCTCGTGGGGCCAGCGGCCGGTGTGGAACACGCGGCCCCCGAAGCGCTCCAGCCCCTCGACCCCGGGGGCCTTGGGGACGGACAGGCAGCCGGTCGCCATGACCAGGTAGGGGGCGGCGCAGGTGTCCCCGGCCTCGGTCCGCACGCGCCACAGCCGGTCGGAGGCGTCCCAGGCGGCGGAGGCCGCGCGGGTCCGGGTCCGCACGTCGCGCCGCAGGTCGAAGCGGTCGGCGACGTGTTCGATGTAGCCCAGGATCTCGGCCTGGCCGGGGTAGCGCCGCGTCCAGGACCACTCCTGCTCCAGCGCCGGGTCGAAGGAGTAGGAGTAGTCCATGCTCTCCACGTCGCACCGGGCGCCCGGGTAGCGGTTCCAGTACCAGGTGCCGCCGATGCCGGCCCCGGCCTCCAGGGCGAGCGCGCGCATTCCGAGCTCGCGCAGGCGGTGCAGCAGGTAGAGCCCGGCGAAGCCGGCGCCGACGACCAGGACGTCCGGCCGGCCGTGGGGGGAGGGGCGGGGTGCGGACGGCATGCGGCGCCTCCGGGGGCAACGGCGTCGGGCACCGGGGGAGGGGTGCGTGCGCCGAACGTAGGCCGGGGCCCGGCGGGGGTCAACGGCCCCCGGCAGCCGCACCCCGGCGCCGGACATGCACGATGATGGAGACAAATTTGCACTAGTAAGTAATGGAGGGCTGGTCGTGTACGTCCCCGCGCACTTCCGCGCCCCCGAGGGCGCCGTGGAGCGTCTGCTCGGCGCACCGTCGCCGAGGAGATGGGGCGTGCCGGGCCGTGAGGCGCGAGCCGGACCGGCGGGGAGGAGCCGCTAGGGTCGACCCGAGGGCGAGGGGCGGCGAGGACGCGTTCCGACCCCTGGACGGTGCACACCGAGGAGGAGCCGATGGACGCCTACCACGGCGGCGGGGACTTCGGGGCCCGCATGCGCGACCGGCTGGAGGAGGCCCAGCGGGCCAACGCCGGCGTCCTGGAGGAGGTGGCCGCCCTCCTGGTCGAGCGCGCGGTGCGCGGCGGGGGCGTGGTCATGGTGGCCGGCTCCGGGCACTCGATGATCGCCGTGGCCGAGGCCTTCTTCCGCGCCGGGGGCCTGGCGCCGGTCAAGCCCCTCTACCACCCCGAACTGCTGCCGCTGCACGGGGCCGCCGCGGCCACGGCCGCCGAGCGCAGGAGCGGGCTGGCCGATCAGGTGCTCGCGGGCGCCGAGGCGGGCCCCGCCGACACCCTGTTCGTCTTCTCCACCTCGGGGGTCAACCCCTACCCGGTGGAGCTCGCGCGCGCGGCGCGCGGGCGGGGGCTGCCCGTCGTGGCGGTCACCTCGCGCTCCTGTGCGGCGGCCGCGCCGCGCCGGGCGGGCGGCACCCTGGCCGAGGAGGCCGACCTGGTGGTGGACACCCTGGTCGACCCCGGGGACGCCGCCTACCCGCGGGCCGACCCGGTGACCGCGCCGCTGTCCAGCCTGGTCAACTCCTACCTGTGGAACCTGCTGCTGGCCTCGGTCCACGACCGGGTGCGCAAGGAGGGCCTGGAGCCGCCGCTGTGGCGCTCGGCCAACATGCCCGGCGGCGACGAGGCCAACCGGCGCTTCTTCTCCCGGTACGCGCCGCGCATCCCCGAACTGGGCTGAGCGAGCGGCCGCCCGGCGCCCCGCCCCTGGGGAAAGGGGGCGGGACGGCGGGCGACCACGGGGTCACCCCGTGCAGTTGAGGGTAACCTCATTCTCTCTCGATGGCGAGAGAGACCGCCGGTGTTCCTCCGGGCCGACCCCGTTGCGCGTCGCGCCGCGGGGTGTGGCAGGCTGCAGGCGCAACCGGGCAGAGGAGGTCGGGCGACCGTGCGGCAGAGCACACAGACCGTGGTGACCAGCGCTTTCCAGGCTCCCGGGGCGGTCCCTGTGGTGGGCGCCCCGATGGCGGGCGGTGCGAGCACCCCCGAGCTGGTGGCCGCGGTCAACGAAGCGGGCGGGATGGGCTTCCTCGCCGGAGGCTACGCGTCCCCCGACGCGCTGGCCTCCCGGATCGCCCGCACCCGGGAGCTGACCGGGCGCCCCTTCGGCGTCAACCTGTTCGTGCCCGGCCCCGACACGGCCGACCGGGAGCGCGTCCGGGCCTACGCGCGCGAGATCGCTCCCGAGATGGACGCGCTGGGCGCCGCGGCGGGCGAGCCGCGGTGGAGCGACGACGACTACCCCGCCAAGCTCGCCCTCCTGCTCGAGGACCCCGTCCCGGTCGTGAGCTTCACCTTCGGCGCCCCCGCCGCGGTCGAGGCGGCGGCCCTGCACACGGCGGGCAGCGCCGTCATGGTGACCGTCACGACCCCGGACGAGGCGCGCGCGGCCGCACAGGCGGGGGCCGACGCCCTGTGCGTCCAGGGCGCCGAGGCCGGCGGGCACCAGGGGTCCTTCGACGACGCCGAAGAGCGCACCCTGCCGCTGCTCGACCTGCTGGGGCGGGTCCGCGAGGCCGTGGACCTCCCGCTGGTGGCGGCCGGAGGCATCGGCGACGCCGCCGCGGTCCGCAAGGTCCTGTCCCACGGCGCCGTCGCCGCCCAGGTGGGAACGGTCCTGCTCCGGACGGACGAGAGCGGGGCCTCCGCGGCCCACAAGCGCGCGCTGGCCGACGAGGTCTTCCCCGGCACGGCGGTGACGCGGGCCTTCAGCGGCCGCAGAGCGCGCGGGCTGGTCAACCGCTTCCTGTCCGCGCACACGTCCGAGGCCCCGGCGGCCTACCCGCAGGTGCACTACCTGACCGGTCCCATGCGCGCCGCAGCGGCCAAGGAGGGCGACACCGACCGCCTCCACCTGTGGGCGGGCACGGCCTACCGCTCAGCGGAGGAGTGCCCGGCGGCCGACGTCGTCCGTTCCCTGGCCGAGGGCGCCGACACCACGGCCCCCGCCCGCCCCTGAGGCCTGCCCGCGGAGTGAGTCGTCCGTGGGGGTGCTTCCGCCGCGGTGGCGGGCGTGCGACGATCGCGGTACTTCCCGCGGCCGGGCACGCGCGGTGCCCGGCCGCGCGCCTGTGGCGCGGAAGGGAGGCACGGCCATGCCCCTTCCCGTTCTCGCTCCCACCAGGGAGCAGACCACGATCCAGTCCACGGCGTTCACCACCGACGCGCTCGGGCGCCACCTGTGCAACACCTGGGACGAGGCGACCACCGGCGGCCCCCCGTTCTCCGCGGTCATCGCGGGGGCGGGCGCCTACGGCGCCTACCTCGCGGTGCGCATCCGCCGGGCCCGTCCCGGGGCGCGGGTCCTGCTGCTGGACGCGGGGGGACTGCTCATCCCCGAGCACGTCCAGAACATGGGCCGCCTGGGCCTGGACGTGCCCGCCCCGATCCCGCCCGAACAGGACCCGGGCGCGCCTCGCGAGGCCGTCTGGGGCCTGCCCTGGAGGGGCAACGTCGCCTTCCCCGGAACCGCGTACTGCCTGGGAGGCAAGTCGGTCTACTGGGGCGGGTGGTGCCCGCGCCTGACCGCCGGCGACCTGGTCCACTGGCCCGGCGAGACCGCCTCGGACCTGGAGCGGTACTACCTGGAGGCGGAGAGCGAGACCGGGGTGGTCCCCGGGACCGACTTCATCTTCGGCGAACTCAACGACGCCTTGGCGCCGCGCTTCGCGCACTCGGCGGTCGGCACCCCCTTCGTCGAGAGCGCGCTCGGTGACCAAGGGGTGGAGCCGGCCCCGCTGGCGGTCCAGGGCGAGCCGCCCGTCTCAGGGCTGTTCTCCTTCGACAAGTACAGCGCGCTGCCCCTGCTGTTCGACGCGCTGCGCGCGGACGTCGCCGCCTCGGGCGGGGACGACGCCCGGCGCGGGCTCTTCCTGGTCCCCCGTGCGCACGTGGTGCGCCTGCACGCCTCCGGGGGCACGGTGCACACGGTGGAGGCCGACGCCGAGGGCGTGCGCCGCTTCCTTCCCGTCACGCCGGACTGCGCGGTCGTCCTGGCGGCGGGCGCCGTGGAGAGCACCCGCATGGCGCTGCTGTCCTTCCCCGCGCCGCTCATGGGGCGCAACCTGATGGCGCACGTGCGCAGCGACTTCACCGTGCGCCTGCACCGCTCGGAGCTGCCCGCGCTGCCGCCCCGGGTCCAGACGGCGGCGGCCCTGGTGCGCGGCCTGGCGCCCAGCGGGCGCTTCCACGTGCAGGTGACCGCCTCCACCAGCGCCGCGGGCTCCGACGAGCTGCTGTTCCGCATGGTGCCCGACATCGAGCAGCTCCGCGCGCACCTGGCCAACACCGACCCCGACTGGGTCGCCCTCACCCTGCGCTGCGTCGGCGAGATGCACGGCGACCGGACCGCCCCCGTCCACGACCCCGCCAAGAGCTGGATCGACCTCAGTCCCTTCGAGAGCGACGAGTTCGGCGCCGCGCGCGCGTTCGTCAACCTCGGCCTGCCCCCTGAGGACGAGAAGACCTGGCAGTCCATGGACGAGGCGGCGCTCGCCTTCGCCTCGGGCCTGGCCGAGTCACCGCGGAACGTGCAGTACCTCTACGACGGGGCGTGGCAGAGCACGCCCTTCCCCCTGCAGCGGCCGTTCCCCGAGTGGCACCGGGGGCTGGGCACCACCTTCCATGAGGCGGGCACCCTCTGGATGGGGGAGGACCCGGCCTCCTCGGTCACCGACCCGTCGGGACGGTTCCACCATGTCTCCAACGCCTACGCCTGCGACCAGTCGGTATTCCCGACGGTCGGTTCGGCCAACCCGGTCCTGACCGGCCTGGCCCTCGCGGCACGCCTGGCCGAGCGGCTCCCGGCCTGAGCGCGCAGGCCTCCCCTCTCCGAGGGGAGGCCTGCGGCCCCTGGTCCCTCACACGGGGGAGGACGCGCGCGAGGCCGGGGCGGGAGCCTGGAACGGTCCGCCTGCGCTCAGGCGGTGAACGGTTCCGAGGCCGAAGGGGGACGAGCACGATGGCGGCGGTGGACACGAGGAGGAACCCTGTACCGGTGCGGGCGTACGCCGCCGCCTATGCCATCCCGCTGTGCCTTCTGCCCTCCGTGCTCTGGCGCGTGCACCTGATCGCCTATCCGGGCGGGTGGTACCCGGTCGCCCTCAGCGGCGCCGAACTCGCCCTCGGCCTGTCGGGGCTCGTCCTGGTGCACCGGTGGGGAGAGGAGGTGCCCGGACGGGTGCCGCTGGTCGGAGGGCGCCGCATCCCCGTCCCCCTCGTCGCGGTCCCCGCCGGTCTGGGGGCGGCCGCCGTCACCCTGCTCACCGCGTACTGGCTGCTCAACACGGTCTTCGGGTTCGTCACCCCCGAGCAGGCGCGCGCGATCAGCCCGGACATCGCCGGCTCGGGCGGGACCTTCGACGCCGAGGCGCCCGGCGGCTGGGTCCTCGCCGCGTACCTCCCCATGCTCCTGTGGGGACCGCTGCTGGCGGCCCTCACCGTCGCCTACGTCCGCCGCCGCGTCAGCCGCGTTTGAAGTGCTCCAGGATCGGCGGGATGACCCGCTCGGGGTCCTCCTCGGGGAGCCAGTGGGAGGCGTTGTCCAGACGCACGTACTCGTAGGGCCCCTCCACCCACGCGCCGGTCCCCTCGGCGGCCTCCGGGCCGAAGGCCAGGTCGCCCTCGCCCCACATGTACAGGGTGGGGGCCTGCACGGGGCCGGCGTCGGCGGCGTCGCCCTCCAGGGCGCGGTACCAGCTCAGCGCCGCCGTCAGCGCGCCCGGCTCGGCCAGCCGCCGCACGTTGTCCTCGACCAGCGGCGCGGGCACCCGCCCCTCGTAGACGCCCCGCAGCGTGGCGGCGCCGCCCTGCAGGAGCACGTCCTCGGCCTTGCCCTCCATGCGGAACAGGCCGATGTAGGACAGCTTCTCCTGCTGCTCCTTGGACACGCGCACGGCCTCGTTCAGCGCGCGCGGGTGCGGGGTGGACAGCACCGTCAGGGTGCGGATGCGCTCGGGGCGCCGCGCCGCCGCAGGCCAGGCCAGCACCCCGCCCCAGTCGTGGCCGATGAGGTGGAAGCGCTCGTACTCCAGTGCGTCGGCGAAGCCGAAGACGTCCGCGACCAGCTCGTCCACGGTGTAGGCCCCGGTGCCCTCGGGGCGGGCGCCGGGGGAGTAGCCGCGCTGGTCCACGGCCACGGCCCGGAACCCCGCGCGGGCCGCGGCGGCGAGCTGCTCGCGCCAGCACGTGGCGAACTCGGGGAAGCCGTGCAGGAACAGCGCCAGGGGGCCGTCGGCGGGCCCGGCCGCGAGCGCGTCGAAGGTCATGCCGCGCACGCCGAGGGTGATCCGCTCGGCGCCGCCGGAGGGGAGGGGGTCCATGGCGCTCCTCGGTCGAAAGGGTCGGAAGGGTGCGGTGCGGCTCGACAACGGTTCCCAATCTAGCGGTCGCCGCCGTCGGACCGGACGCCCGCCTAGAATCGTGCCCGGGGGACACCGCAAGGGCCGCGGGCACCGCGGCCGGAGGGAGCGCCCGCATGGAGCAGCCGACCGCCGTCCCCCCGGAGAGCGTCACCTGGCGCCTGCACATCGACCGATCGATGTGGGTCGCCGGTGTGCGGGGCCTGATGCTCCAGGCGCTGCACCCGGTCGCGATGCAGGGCGTCTGGCAGCGCTCGGACTTCATGGACGACCCCACCGGGCGGCTGCTGCGCACCGCCGACTTCGTCGCCGCCACCACCTACGGCAGCCCCCGGGAGGCCGAGGAGCTGGGCGCCCGGGTGCGCGCGGTGCACCGGCGCCTGCGCTTCACCGACCCCGCCACCGGCGCCCGGCACCGCGTCGACGAACCCGACCTGCTGCTGTGGGTGCACTGCGCCGAGGTGGTCTCCTACCTGGAGGTCGTCGCCCGCGCCGGGGCCCGCCTGGGGCCGGACGGGGCCGACCGCTACTTCGCCGAGCAGGCCCGCACCGCCGCCCACGTGGGCCTGGACCCCGCCTCGGTGCCCGCGTCGGCCGCCCAGATGCGCGCCTACCTGGCGTCGGTGCGCCCGCGCCTGCGCGCCGGGGAGCAGGCCCGGCAGGCGGTGCGGTTCCTGCTGTGGCCCGAGGTGCCGCGCCGCATGCGGGCGCTGGCGCCGTTCAAACCGCTGTGGCTGCCCGTCGGCGCGCTGTCCTACTACACGCTCCCGGGGTGGGCCCGCCGGGAGTACGGGGTCCTGCCCGAGCCCCCGGGGACGCAGGCGGCGGCGACCGCCTCCCTGCGCGCCCTGCGCGCGGGGCTGCACGCCCTGCCGGACGAGGTGTACAACCGCGTGTTCGACGAGGCCACCGTCGAACGGGCCCGGACCGCGCGGCGGCGCCTGGAGGAGGCCGGGTACGACGTCTCCCGCGGCTTCGCGGGCCTGCGCGACCCGCGCACCTGGCCGGAGCGGGCCCCGCGCGCCCGGAGCGGCCCGGAGTAGCCTGGGGGCATGAAGCGGCGCATCCGCCGGTACGCCTGGCTGATGGGGGCCTGCCTGCTGCTCTTCGGCGGCTCCCTGCCCGTCTACTACCTGTTCGGCGTGGGATGGGCGGTGGCGATGTGCGCGGTGGCGATGGTCCTGCCGCCGGTCGCGGCGGTCATCGGCAACACGCAGGACCCGGGCGACCCCCGGGACCACGACGCCCGCTACGGCCCCAACGCCGACTGAGCCCGCCGAGCCGGCCGGGCATGCCGAGGACGGGGCGCCCCGCACGCGCGCGGGACGCCCCGGTTTCGCCCGGTGCCGCCCGGTGTCGGCGGTCAGTCGCGCAGCACGGCGCGCAGCGCCCCCAGGACCAGCTCGGCGCGGTCCAGGCGCGCGTTGTGGCCCATCAGGCCGATCCGCCAGACCGTCGAGGCGTAGGGGCCCACGCCGGCGCCGATCTCGATGCCGTACTCGGTGAGCAGGCGCTCGCGCACCTTGGCCGAGTCCACGCCCTCGGGGACCTTCACCGACGTCAGCTGCGGAAGGCGGTGGCCCTCGGCCGCGAACAGCTCCAGGCCCATCTCCTGCAGCCCCTCCTGCAGCACGCGCCCCGCGGCGCGGTGGCGGGCCGCGACCTCCTGCACGCCCTCCTGCTCGATCCGCTCCAGGGTGGCGTCGAGGGCGGCCACCATGCCCACCGGCGCGGTGTGGTGGTAGGCGCGGCCGCCGCCGGGGCCGCCGCGCACGTAGGCGCCCAGCAGGCCCAGGTCGATGTACCAGACGGGCGGGTCCTCGACCCGGCGCTCCCACGCCCGCTCGGAGAAG
Source organism: Nocardiopsis baichengensis YIM 90130 (assembly GCF_000341205.1). Taxonomy (NCBI): domain Bacteria; kingdom Bacillati; phylum Actinomycetota; class Actinomycetes; order Streptosporangiales; family Nocardiopsidaceae; genus Nocardiopsis; species Nocardiopsis halophila. The sequence goes on from NZ_ANAS01000001.1 coordinate 200,149, forward strand.
GTGAAGGGGGCCAGGCCCGGGGGCACGCCCAGGCACTTCTGGGTGCCCGAGTAGGCGGCGTCCACCTTCCACTCGTCGACGGCGACCTCGGTGCCGCCGAGCGAGGTCACGCAGTCGGCGATGAGCAGCGTGTCGTCGGAGCGCGCGCGCAGCGCCGCGCCCAGCGCGCCGATGTCGCTGAGCGCGCCGGTGGAGGTCTCGGCGTGCACGGCGGCGACGATCGCCGGCGCCGGGTGGGCGTCCAGTACGCGCTGCACGTCCACCGGTTCGCCCCAGGCGTGGTCGACCCGCACGACCTCGGCGCCGTAGCGCCGCGCGACCTCGCACATCCGCTCGCCGAAGAGGCCGTTGACCGCCACGACGGCGGTGTCCCCCCGGCGCACGGTGTTGGCGAAGGCGGTCTCCATGCCCAGCGACCCGGTGCCCGACAGGGGCAGGGTGAGCGGGTTGGCGGTGCCCCACAGGGCGCGCAGGCGCTCACCGGTGCGGTCGAGGACCTTGATGAACTCCGGGTCGAGGTGGCCGAGGATCGGGGCGGAGAGCCCCTGCACGGCCTCGGGGTAGGGGTTGCTCGGTCCGGGACCCAGGAGGGTGCGCTCGATCAAAGGCATGGACGCCACTCTAAGGTGCCGCCGGGAGCCGCGGGGGAGCAGGGGTGCGCGGGGCGCCCGGCGTGTGCGCCATCCCTCGCCGGACACCGGGATGAAGCGGCGGAGACGCCGTGTTCTGCTTCCGGTGGACGGAAGCCGGCGGAAAGGGGTGCCGATGGAGGCGGTCGCGCAGCGGCGCGGAGGCGACGGGGTGCGGATCGCGGTCCGCGAGGCCGACATGGGCGACCCCGGGGTCGCCCCCCTGCTGGACGGGCTGGCCGCCGAGTACGCCGCGCGCTACGGCCCCGAGGCCGCCGAGCGCGAGCTGGCCGGGACCCCCGACGCCGAGTTCAGCGCCCCGGACGGGGGCGTGGTGCTCGTCGAGGACGGCGGACGTCCCGTCGCCGGAGGCGCCTTCCGGCGCAAGGACGCCCGCACCGCCGAGTTCAAGCGCATCTGGACCGACGCGGGCCGCCGGCGCCAGGGCCTGGGCCGCCGGGCGATGGCCGGACTCGAGGGGGCCGCCGCCCGCCGCGGGTACGCCAGGGCCTACCTGACGACCGGCCCCGAGCAGCCCGAGGCCGTGGCCATGTACGCGCGCCTGGGGTACGCCCTGTCGGAGGACGAGGGGACCGGGCCCGACGGGAGCCGCCGCTACTACGCCTTCTCCAAGGAGCTCTCCGCAGAGTTCTCCGCAGAGCTCTCCACGGGGCCGACGGGCCCGGGGGCGTCCTACGATTGACGGCGAGCGCCGCCACAAGCGGCCCGGAAGCAGCAGCGAGCGAGCGATGGAGGCCACAGCCGTGACCGAGCAGCACGACCCCCAGGGGCAGGAGGCGCCGGTGTTCCGGCCCCGCAAGAACGGTCAGGAGCAGAAGGTCTCCGCGGAGCTCTCCGACTGGATGCGCACGGGCTGGGCCGACACCGAGTCCCGCGACCTCGCCCCCATCGCCCAGGCCGCCCACACGGCGCGCCGCAGGGCCGCGCTCAGCGCGCGCTTCCCCGGTGAGCGGCTGGTGGTCCCGGCCGGCGGGCTCACCACCCGCTCCAACGACACCGAGTACCCGTTCCGGGCCGCCTGCGACTACGTGTACCTGTCCGGCGACCAGTCCGACGACGGCTGCCTGGTCTTCGAGCCGCGCCCCGGCGGCCACGACGTGACCGTGTACCTGCGGCCGCGCTCCAACCGCGAGAACGGCGAGTTCTGGCTGGACGGGCACGGCGAGCTGTGGAGCGGGCGCCGCGACAGCCTGGCCGAGGGCGCCGCCCGCCTGGGGCTGGCCGCCCACGACGTGCGCGAGCTGCCCGCCATCCTGGAGAAGGCGGCCGACGGCGCGGCCACCCGCATCGTGCGCGGGCACGACGCGGCGCTGGAGCGGGTCGTCGACGGCCTGCGCGGGGACGCCGGAAAGGCGGCCGAGCGCGACGAGGAGCTCGCCGTCGCCCTGCACGACCTGCGCCTGGTCAAGGACGAGTGGGAGGTCGAGCAGCTGCAGGAGGCCGTGGACTCCACGGTGCGCGGCTTCGAGGACGTCGTGGCGGCGCTGCCGAACGCCAAGGCGACCTCCGAGCGCTACATCGAGGGCACCTTCTTCCTGCGGGCGCGGGTGGAGGGCAACGACGTCGGCTACGGCACCATCGCCGCCTCGGGGCCCAACGCGACCACCCTGCACTGGGTCCGCAACGACGGCCCGGTGCGCGACGGGGAGCTGCTCCTGCTCGACGCCGGCGTGGAGACGCACGAGCTGTACACCGCCGACGTCACCCGCACCCTGCCGATCTCGGGCACCTTCACCGACCTCCAGCGCCGCGTCTACGACCTGGTGTACAAGGCGCAGGAGGCGGGCATCGCGGCGGTCGCCCCCGGGCGCCCGTTCCGCGACTTCCACGCGGCCGCCCAGCGCGCGCTGGCCGAGGGCCTGGTCGAGTGGGGCCTGCTGGAGGGGCCGGTCGACCGCGTGCTGGAGCTGGGGCTCCAGCGCCGGTACACCCTGCACGGCACCGGGCACATGCTGGGCTTGGACGTGCACGACTGCGCCCGGGCGCGCACCGAGGAGCACCTGTACGGCGAGCTGAAGCCGGGCATGGTGCTCACGGTCGAGCCGGGGCTGTACTTCCAGCCGGACGACCTGACGGTCCCCGAGGAGCTGCGCGGCATCGGCGTGCGGATCGAGGACGACGTGCTCGTGACCGAGGACGGCAACCGCGTCATGTCCGCCGGCCTTCCCCGCCGCTCCGACGAGGTCGAGGCCTGGCTCGCCGAGCGCCTGCCCAAGGTGTAGGTCCGCGGCGCCCCGCCGGGCCGCCCCGGCGGGGCGCCGTCTCAGCCGGCCATGGGCGAGTCAGTCGGCCATGAGCGAGAAGGGGGAGATGTCGTCGGCCGCGAAGGCGATGCGGTTCTCGGCGTGCACCACCCCTTCGATGTGGCGCACCGCCCGGCCCAGCGCAATGGAGCTGGAGCGGAGCCGCACCTTGCCGTGCAGCGTCACGATCCCGTTGCGCACCTCCGCCTTCACCTGCGGCTCGTCGAACTCCAGCAGCAGCAGGCGCTCGACCCGCCCCTGGATCCAGGAGTCGGGCCGGGTGTAGATCCTGACCAGGTCGCTGCGGCTGACGATGCCGATCAGCCTTCCGTCTTCGGAGATGACCGGCAAGCGCTTGACCCGGTGCTTTTCCATGATCCCCGCCGCCTCGGCCACCTCGGCGCGGACATCGACGGTGACGGGCGGCTCGGTCATCAGCCGACGGGCGGTGACCGCCGAGCGCTTCGTCCTGGCCGAGGGGTCGCCCCGGTCCTGGTCCTCGGTCAGCTTGTACAGCAGGTCGCTCTCAGAGACCACTCCGAGGACCTGCCCGTCCTCGTCCACCACCGGAACGGCCGAGATCGAATAGCGGGAGAGCAGGAGGGCGATCTCCCGCATCCCGGTACTCGGCCGGACGGCGATCACACCGTTGGTCATCACGTTGCGCACTCGGATGGTCATGGTCCTCCCCCTAGGGAACGATCGGCCTGCCCTTCCGGGGACGGTGCCGTCGTATCGATGCTCCCGCGGCCATCACCGGATTTCGCGTGCCGGAGGTCCCGGCGGACCAGGCCGTCACCGGGAGGGATCCGGTCCCGAATCCCCTGCCCTACGGGCGGAAGGTCTCTGCTCCGCCACAGGGCGGCCTGGGCAGAGTGGGCGTCATGGCGACCCCCGACACCACCTCCGGCACACCGCTCCATGCGCGCGCCCATGCTCTGAGCGGGGCCGAGGTCGCCGAGGCGCTGGCGGCCGACCGGGAGAGGGGCCTCACTCGCGACGAGGCCGCCCGGCGGCTGGCCGCGTTCGGTGCCAACGCCCTGCCCCGGACCGAGGGGACGGGGCGCCTCATGCGCCTGCTCCGCCAGTTCCACAGCCCGCTGGTGTACGTCCTGCTGGTCGCGGCGGCGGTGACCCTGGCGATGGGGCACTTCGTCGACGCGGGGGTGATCTCCGGCGTCGTCGTGCTCAACGCCGCCATCGGCTATGTCCAGGAGGCGCGGGCCCAGCGCGCGTTGGACGCGCTGGCGCGCATGGTCCGGGTGGAGGCGGTGGCCGTGCGCGACGGGGCCGCGCGGCGGCTCCCGGCTCAGGACCTGGTCCCCGGCGACCTCGTCGTGCTCCAGGCGGGCGACCGGGTCCCGGCTGACCTGCGGATCGTCGGCGCCGAGGAGCTGGAGACCGACGAGTCCGCCCTGACCGGTGAGTCCGCCCCGGTCGCCAAGTCCGCGGAGCCCGTGGCCCCGCGGACCCTGCTCGCCGACCGCACCGCCATGGCCTACTCGGGAACGGTCACCACCCGCGGGACGGGCCGCGGCATCGTGGTGGCCACCGGCGCCGACACCGAGGTCGGGGCCATCGACCGGCTCGTCGGGTCCGCCGACCGCCACCCGACGCCGCTGACCCGCCGGCTCGGCGTGTTCAGCCGCCGCCTGACCGCCGTCATCGTCGCCTTGGCGGCGCTCACCTTCGCGGTCGGCACCCTCTACGGTGAGGCACCGGACCGGATGTTCACCGCCGCGGTGGCCCTGGCGGTCGGCGCGATCCCCGAAGGCCTCCCGGCCGCGATCACCATCGTCCTGGCCATCGGCGCGGTGCGCATGGCCCGGCGCAACGCCGTCGTCCGCACGCTGACCGCCGCCGAGACCCTCGGCGGAACCACCGTCATCTGCACCGACAAGACCGGAACGCTGACCACGAACGAGATGACCGTGGTGCGCGTCCTGGCCGAGGGGGCCGCGGCGCGCGCCTGCCTGCTGGCCGGGGTCCTGTGCAGCGACGCCGCGCCGACCGGCCCGGACGGGCGGCGGGCCGTGGGCGACCCCACCGAGACCGCGCTGCTGGCGGCGGCGCAGGCCCAGGGGCTGGTCCCCGCGCAGGAGGCCGCCCGCGCGCCCCGCGTGGGGGCGCTCCCCTTCACCTCCGAGCGCAAACTGATGGCCACCGCCCACCGGGGCGCTGACGGCCGCCTGGCCGGCTACGTCAAGGGGGCGCCCGAGCGGGTGCTCGTGCTGTGCTCGCGAGCCCTGGGCCCCGATGGGCGGGAGGGCGCCCTGGACGCCGAAGGCGCCGAGCAGGTCCGGCGCACCGCGGCCGAATGGGCCGGGCAGGGCCTGCGGGTTCTCGCCTTCGCCCGCTTCGCCCCCGAGCGCGCGGGCGCGGTCCGCGAGGACGACCTGCCCGGCCGCCTCACCCTGCTGGGCCTGCAGGCGATGCACGACCCGCCCCGCCCGGAGGCCATTGAGGCGGTGCGCGCCTGCCGGGCCGCCGGCATCGGGGTCCGGATGCTCACCGGCGACCACGGAGCCACCGCGCGTGCCATCGCCGACCGGTTCGGCATCGGAGGCGAGGTGCTGGTCGGCGACGGGATCGACGCCGCGGACGAGGAGTCGCTGGCACGGGCGGGCGTCTTCGCCCGGGTCTCGCCCGAACAGAAGCTGCGCCTGGTGCGGCTGCTGCAGCGCCGCGGCGAGGTGGTGGCGATGACGGGCGACGGCGTGAACGACGCGCCCGCCCTGCGGCAGGCCGACATCGGGGTGGCCATGGGGCGGGTGGGCACCGACGCCGCCAAGGAGGCGGCCGACATGGTGCTGGCCGACGACGACTTCGCCACCATCGAGGCCGCGGTCGAACAGGGCCGCGGCGTGTTCGACAACCTCCGAAGGTTCCTCGCCTGGACCCTGCCCACCAACATCGGCGAGGGGCTGGTCGTGATGGCCGCCGTCCTCGCCGGGGCGGTCCTGCCCATCCTTCCGGTGCAGATCCTGTGGATCAACATGACCACCGCCGGCTTCCTCGGCCTCACCCTGGCCTTCGAACCCCGGTCGCCGGAGACCATGCGGCGCCCTCCGCGGCGGCCCCGCGCACCCGTCCTCAGCCGCGACCTGGTGCGCCGCATCGTGCTGGTCTCCCTCATCCTCGTCGCCGGAGCCTTCGGCGTCTTCCACCACGCACTGGCGGGCGGCGCCCCGGTCGAGGAGGCGCGCACCGCGGCGGTCAACGTGTTCGTCGTCGTCGAGGCCGCCTACCTGATCAGCTGCCGCTCCCTGGAGCGGCTGCTCCCGCACGGGCCCAACCGGTGGGTCTGGGCGGGGATCACCGTGATGGCGGTGCTGCAGCTGCTGTTCACCTACACCCCGGTCATGAACGCCCTCTTCCACACGGCGCCCGTCGCCGGGAGCACCTGGGCGCTGGTGCTGGCCGTCGGCGCCGCCGCATACGCCGCCGTGGAGACCGACAAGGCACTCTGGCGCCGCTCGGACGCCCGCCGGATGTGGGGCGCGGACGGTGGGGAGTAGGCTCGGTCACGGCGCAGCCGATCGAGGGGGCGTGTCATGGCGGGCGGCGAGCGTGCGATCAGAGTCTTCCTGGTCGACGACCACGACATCGTCCGGCGCGGTGTCGGGGCGCTGATCGGGGGCGAGTCCGACATCGAGGTGGTGGGCGAGGCCGCGGACGCGGCCGGGGCGCTCGCACGGATCCCCGCGGTCGAGCCGGACGTGGCGCTGCTCGACGTGCGCCTGCCCGACGGCGACGGCGTCGAGGTCTGCCGCGAGCTGCGCTCCCGCCTGCCCGATCTGGCCTGCCTCATGCTGACCTCCTACGCCGACGACGACGCGCTCTACGATTCGGTGATGGCCGGCGCCGCCGGGTACGTGCTCAAGCAGATCCACGGCAACGACCTCGTGGGCGCCATCCGGACCGTGGCCGGGGGCGACTCCCTGCTGGACCACCGCAGCACCGCCCGGCTCATGAGGCGCATCCGGGCGGAGGCCGAGCGCGGGGACCCGCTCGCAGCCCTGTCGGACCAGGAGCGCCGCGTCTTCGAGCTGATCGGCGAGGGCATGACCAACCGCCAGATCGGCGAGAGCGTCTTCCTGTCCGAGAAGACCGTGAAGAACTACGTCTCCAGCATCTTCTCCAAGCTGGACATGCAGCGCCGCACCCAGGCCGCGGCCTACTCCGCCCGGTTGAAGTCCGAGGAGTCCCGCCGCCACGGTTCGGACTGACGGCGCTCCGGTCCAGGACGCTTCCGGAGCGGGCGGTCGAAAGGTCCCGTCCATGACGAACCTTCGTCGCTGCTGCGGCCCCGGTCCGGCTCCGTAGCGTTGCTCCTGCACAGTCGGGGCCGGCGTTGGGGGCGGCGATGAACGAGCGACCGGAAGCACCGGTGATGGCGGCGGTCGACGGGACCGAGGCGAGCATGCGGGCCCTGGACTGGGCGGCCGACGAGGCGCGGATGCGCGGGCGGCGCCTGCGCATCGTCTACGCCTTCGACTGGCCGCTGTACCACCGTGTGCCGGCGGGCATCCCGAACTTCTCCGTCGACGACCTGGCCCGCGGCATCGTCGAGGAGGCGCGGGAGCGGGCCGAGGAGCGTGTCCCCGGTCTGCGGACCGAGGCGGACTTCACAGTGGGCGACGCCGCGCCCGTCCTGCTCGCCGAGGCGGCCCGCGCCGAACTCGCCGTGATCGGCTCGCGCGGGCTGAGCAGGCTGGGCTCGCTGATGCTCGGATCGACCGGGGTGGAGCTGGCGGCCTCGGCCCGCTGCCCGGTCGTCGTGGTCCCCGACCGCGAGCCCGAGCCGCCGACCGGGCGCGTGGTCCTCGGTGTCGACGGCTCGCAGGCCGCGGCCGCAGCCGCGGAGTGGGCGTTCGCGGCGGCGGCCGCCCGGGGCGCGTCCCTGCGCGCGGTCACCGCCCACGGATCCTTCTCCCACGGACGCTTCGGCGGGTCGGAGGCCCCGCTGCACCGCGGTTCCGGGGCCGCGGAGTTCGAGCCGGCCGCTGCGGAGGCGCGCCGCATGCTCTCCGAGTCGCTGGCGGGGCTGCGCGAGCGCTACCCGCAGGTGGAGGTGGAGGAGTCGGCGGTCCTGGGGCATCCGGCCCGGGTCCTGATCGACGCCTCGGAGAACGCCGACGTGCTCGTGGTGGGAAGCCGGGGGCTCGGAGGCTTCACGGGAATGCTGCTGGGGTCGGTCAGCCAGTCGCTGCTGACCCACGGCACCGTCCCCACCGCCGTGGTGCGCGCCGACACCCGCTGAGCGGCGCGCCCCCGGCGTCCTCACGGTCAGTCCGCCACCGAGTCCTCCGTCCGCCGGTGGCGCACCACCGCGACCGGCACCTCGGCGTGGTGCAGGACGGTCTGGCTGACCGAGCCCAGGAGCAGGCCGGCGAAGCCGCCGCGCCCGCGCGATCCGACGACGATGAGGTCGGCGCCGGCGCCCTCGGTGAGCAGGGCGTGGGCGGGGTGGTCCTCGACCGCCACCGCCCGGGCCGCAACGTCGGCGGTCGCCTCGGTGCGCGCCGCCTCCACCATCGTGAGCACGTGCTTGTAGGCGCTCTCGGCGGCGAAGCGGTGCTCGACCACATAGGAGGCGTCCGCCAGGCCGCGGGTGTCGATGGGCGCCGAGATGAGCCAGGCGTGCAGCGCGACCACCTCGGCGCCGGTCCGGGCGGCGTGGTCGAGGGCGAAGCGCAGCGCGACGTCGGAGTCCCGGGAGCCGTCCACGCCCACCACCACGCGGCCGTGCTCCGGCCGGCGGCCCGGCCGGTCCTCGTGCTCGTCGGCCGCCCCGGGGACCACCACGACCGGGCAGTGGGCGTGCGCGCCGACCCGGATGCTCACCGATCCCAGGAACACCGATCCCAGTCCGCCGAGGCCGCGCGAGCCGACCACCACCATCGCGGCCGTGCGCCCGGCGGCGATCAGTGCGTGCGCGGGGTCGGACGAGGAGAGCTGGGAGCGCACCACGAGTCCCGGGTGGGCCTCGGCCAGGCCGGACACGGCCGCCTGCACGAGGTGCGCGGCGCGCCCGGCGGTCTCCGCGGTCGGCGTCATCCGCACCGGATAGCCGAAGGGGACCGTGATCAGGGGCATGTTGAGGGCGTGCAGGACGAGGAGTTCGAGCCCGCGCACGGCGGCGGCGCGGGCTGCCCACTCCAGGGCGGCGCGGCCCCCGGGCGAGCCGTCGACACCGACGACGATGGCGGTGGGCCCGAGCCGCTCGTGCTCCCCGGCGGGCTCGGTGCCGTGTCCCGTTCCGAAGCCTGTGCCTTCGTCCGTCGTGCTCATGGCGGGGTCCTTTCCTCCGACTGGGGCCGCGAGACCATTCTGGCCACCGGGGCCCCGGTACGGCACCGCCGCCGCTCCCGTCGGGTCGGGACCTTCGTCCCCCCGACGGGCCCCGCCGTGCTCAGTCCTCCGCCGACCTCGGGTTGTACCCGGCCGCGCGTTCCTGGCCCGACAGAGCGGCGATCGCGTCCATCACCTCGTCGGTGACGACCCTGCGCGCCCTGCCGGTCTTCATGTGCCCGTAGCCGAAGGAGAAGTCCAGCGGCTCTCCGAAGCTCAGGCTGACCGGGGCGATCCTGGGCACCTTGGCGCCGATGGGCTGGACCCGGTCGGTGCCCTGCACGGCGACCGGGACCACCGGGGCGCCCGACGTCAGGGCCAGGTGTGCGACCCCGGTGCGCCCCCGGTACAGTCGCCCATCGGGCGAGCGCGTGCCCTCGGGGTAGATCGCGAAGGCGCCGCCGTCCTTGAGGACCGAGAGGCCGAGATCCAAGGCGTCGACGGCCTCCCGACCTCCGCCGCGCCGAACGGGGACCGCCCCGAGGGCCGTGAACGCGGTGCGGGAGGCGCGCCCCTTGAGCCCGGGTGCGTCGAAGTACTCGGCCTTGGCGAGGAAACGGAGCGGACGCGGAACCGCGAGGGGGATCGCGACACTGTCGCAGAACGACAGATGGTTGGATGCCAGAAGGACCGGCCCGCTCGCGGGGATGTTCTCCAGGCCGCGCAGATCCGGGCGGTAGAGCGCCCGGCCGATGGCAGAGCCGGCCCTGCGCAGTGCCGTGTGGATCATGTGGCCCCTCCCCGTGATGCGACCCGGACAGGGTAGCCACCGGCACCTCGCGGGCCGCCCCCGGCCCCGTCCCCACGCCTACCTGCACGACGACCGAAGCGAATGGGCATGCCTGACACCGATCCCCCCGACGAGACCAGGCTGGAGAACTGGCGGCGCCGCACCTTCGCGCCCTTGATGGCGGCCGCGGGCGTCTTCCTCGCCGCCTACGCCTGGCCGATCATCGACCCCGACCTTTCCGACTCCTGGGAGGCCGTGTGCGACACGGCGGTCTGGGCGGTGTGGGCGCTCTTCGCCGCCGACTTCCTGGCCCGCCTGTCCCTGGCGCCGCGCAAGGCCCCCTTCATCCGCCGCAACCTGTTCGACCTGGCGGTCATCCTGCTGCCGGTGCTGCGCCCGCTGCGGCTGGTGCAGGTGATCCTGGTGCTGGGCTTCATGAACAAGCGGGCGCAGATGGTGACCCTGCGCAGCAGCGTGGCCTGGTACGCGGGGGTCGGCGCGGCGCTGCTGATCTTCTGCGCCGCGCTGGCGGTGCTCGACGCCGAGCGCGGGGCGCCCGACGCCGTGATCACGACCTTCCCCGAGGCCCTGTGGTGGGCGGCGACCACGGTCACCACGGTCGGCTACGGGGACTTCTACCCGGTCACCCTGTGGGGGCGGACCATCGCGGTGGTGCTGTTCACCGCCGGCATCGCCCTGCTGGGCGTGGTCACCGGAACGCTGGCCTCCTGGTTCGTCGAGAAGATCGACACCGCCCAGGAGACCGCGACCGCGACCCAGGCCCAAGTGGACGCGCTGACCGAGGAGGTGCGCGCGCTCCGCGCCGAGCTGGCCGGGGGCCGGACACCGCCCCCGGCGGATCGGGGGGACTGACGGCCCCCTCGGCCCGGCCGGCCCCTCAGTCCGCCGGCCTCCAGTCGGCGTTGGCGCCGCAGACCACCAGGCAGGGGTGCTCGGCGGGCACCCGCCCGGCCAGCCAGGCCGCGAAGGGCACCGCCGCCGCCGGCTCGGCCGCGATGCGGAACTCCTCCCACAGCCGGTCCCGCGCCGCGACGATCTCCTCGTCGCTGACCAGGGCGGTCTCCACCGGGTGGGCGCGCAGGACCTCGAAGGGGACCTCGCCCAGCCGGGCCGCGCCCAGCGCCGAGGAGGCCACCGAGTCCACCGGCGTGTCGACCGGCTCCCCGGCGCGCACCGCCGCGTGCATGCTCTGGCACCCCTCAGGTTCCACCGCCACCACCGTGCGGGCCCCGGCGCCCAGGCGCACCCCCGCGGCCAGGCCCCCGCCGCCGACGGCGACGACCACCGCGTCGCAGCCCGGGGCGTCCTGGGCGACCTCCCGCCCGATGGTGCCCTGCCCGGCCACCACGTCCGGGTCGTCGTAGGCGTGCAGGTAGCGCAGGCCCTCGCGCTCGGCGTGGCGTACCGCCTCCCCGGCGGCCACCGCGTAGTGCTCGCCGACCCGCACGAGCCGGGCCCCCGAGGCCTCCAGGCGCCGGGCCTTGGCCTCGGGCACCGTCTCGGGGACGTAGACCACCGCCTCGATGCCGAGCAGCCGGGCGGCGGTGGCCACCCCCAGCCCGTGGTTGCCGCCCGAGGCGGTCACCACGCTGGCGGCCTTCGGCCCGGCCAGCAGTGCGTTGAGCGCCCCCCGCAGCTTGAAGGCGCCGGTCAGCTGGAGGTGCTCCAGCTTCAGCGTGACCGGGCGGCCGTCCACCCGCGCGGTCAGCACCGGGGTGCGGCGGGCGTGCGGCGCGATGCGCTCGGCCGCGGCGCGGACGTCGCCCGAGGTGGGCAGGTGGGCGGGGATCGCGGTGCTCGGTGTCATGGCCTCCACTCTGCCGCCGCGCGGCCTTAAGGTGAAGTTGTGTCTGCTTAACTTGATTAAGCGTTCCTTTAAGATCGCGCAGGTCCCGCACAAGCGGCGGCCCGGGGCGCCCTGCGTCGGCCGGCCGCCGGTCGGGGCGGGGCCTGCCTGGGGATTCTCCGATCCGGAGGTGGCGCGGTGCTCGACGCCAACCGGGTGCGCGTCCTGGTGGAGGTGGCCCACGCCGGCTCCATCAGCGCCGCCGCCGAGCGCATGTCCTTCACCGCGCCGGCCGTCTCCCAGCAGCTGTCCAAGCTCGAACGCGAACTGGGCTGCGCGCTGCTGGAGCGCGGGCGCAACGGCGTCCGCCTGACCGGGGCCGGCCGCGAGCTGCTCGCCTACGGCGAGCGGGTGATGGGCGACCTGCGCGACGCCGAGGCCGCGGTGCGCGCGGCGGCCGGCGAGGCGCCGCGCCGGCTCGCCCTCGGCGCCTTCGCCAGCGCCGGCAAGACGCTGGTGCCCAGCGCCCTGGCGGCCTTCCGGCGCGCCCGCCCCGAGGTGCGGCTGGCCCTGTCCGACGTGGAGCCGCCCGGCGGGTACGGCCTGGTCACCTCCGGCGACCTGGACCTGCTCATCACCCACCGCTACCCGGGGGTGCCGCTGCCGGCCGCCGCCGGGCTGCACCGCGAGCGGATCCTGGTCGACCCGCTGCTCCTCGTGCTGCCCGAGGGCCACCCGGCCGGCGGGCGCACCGACCCGCGCCTGGAGGACGTGGCCGAGGAGGAGTGGATCTGCGGGGCCCCGGGGATCTCGAACCGGATCGCCCTGGAGGCCGCCGCCCAGGAGGCGGGCCTGCGGCTGTCCGTGGCGCACGAGACGCGCGACTACGAGGTGACGCTGGCGCTCATCCGCGCGGGCGTGGGCGTGGGCCTGATCCCCCGCACGATCCTCGGCGCCGCCCCGAAGGAGGGCTGGGTGGCGCGCGCGCTGTCGGGGGCGTCCGGCGGTGCGCGCAGGCGCGCCCTGGCGCGCGAGATCTACGTCGTGCACCGGAGGCGCCCCTGGCGGCCGGTCCCCGAGATGGTGGAGGTGCTCAAGGGATCGGCCCGCCGCGCGCGCGAACGGGGGGCCGAGCGCTTCGGCTGAGGTGCTCAGGCACCGGCCGGGGTCAGGGGGTCCTCCACTGCACGTGCGGTGGGACGATGTCGTCCACGCGCCACTTCAGCGCGTCGTCCACGGAGACCACGCCTTCGACCGACCCGGCCCGGCGTACCAGGAGCTCAGCGTCGCTGCGCCGGTTCACCCGGCCGGTCAGCCGCACCCGGCCGTCGTCGACGGAGGCCGCCACCGCGCGGCCCGCGTCGGGTCCCAGGGTCTCGTCGAGCTCCCGGCGCACCTGGGCGGCGATGTCACCGTCGGCCCGGTCGAAGACCCGCAACAGGTCCCTGCGGGTGACCAGGCCCACCAGGCGCCCCCGGTCGTCGACGACGGGAAGGCGCTTGACGCCGTGCCGCTCCATGAGGCGGGCGGCCCGCACCACCGAGGTGTCGGGGGAGGCGGTGACCGGCGGCGCCGACATCAGCTCCCGGGCGGTGGAGGCGGCGGCCTTGTCGGAGGCGCGGTGCGCGTGGAGTCCCGCACCCTCCAGCCGGGCACGGAGCCGGGCGCGCAGCGGCGGCCGGTAGTCGTCGGAGGCGTCCTCGTCCTTGAACTCCTCCTTGTGCAGCAGATCCTCCTCGGACACCACTCCGACGGCGCGGCCCTCGGCGTCGACCACGGGCACCGCGCTGACGGCGTGGGCCACCAGGACGTCCACGACCTCCTTGTAGCCGGCGTCCTCGCCGACGGAGACCACGTCGGTGGCCATGACGCGACTGACGGAGCTGGTCATCGGACCCTCCTCGGAATCGGGACCTGAAGGGAAGCGGTTCCGAGCCTGCCCCTCCGCCCGCCCCCGCCGTCAGTGCCGTCCGTGCCTTCGGGCAGAGGCGTTCGTCGCGGCGATGGCCGGATACGGACGAACCGCTGCCGCGTGGGGAGAAGCGGTGGCGCGCGGGGAACGGGCGCGGCTAGGTTCTCCGGCGTGAACATGACCCTCGGCGACGCCTTCGACCGGCGCAAGAAGCTCGCATCGGACCTGCAGACCTGGATCGACCGTCTGGGCCTGGCGGGTACGGAGCGGCGTTCCTACCGGACCTCCGCCCTGGAGGGGGACGGCGCCTACCGGCCGGAGCCGGGCACGGAGAAGGCCACCGCGCGCCCCTACACCGTCCCCGAGTGCCGGGAGCGCATCGCCGCGATCCTGGCCGAGGACGAGGAGCTCGCGCTGCGCATCTCGCGCACCGGCCAGCGGGCGCGCGCGGAGGTCGAGGACCTCGACGGCCGGGTGCGCACCCTGACCGTCCCCGAGCTCCTCGTGCTCCAGGACGACGTCATCCCCAAGCTGGAGCGGGCCGCCCGGGCGGCCCCGCTGCGCGCCGACGACGTCGGCGTCTACGACAGCGGGGACGACTGGATCCGCTACCGTACGGTCACGACGGTCGAGCGCAAGCGCGAGTCCTTCGGCGACAAGGGGCTCAGGATCGAGGAGACCGAGGTCGAGGGCTACGACGTCGCCGAGGTCACCGACTACGGGCTGCCGCGCCGGCGCCGGTGGGACGAGATCGACCGGATCGCCGAATTCGCCCATCGAGTGAAGCAGGCGATCAACCGGGCGAACAGGACCGACCTCGTCGAACTGGACTGAACCGGACTGAAGTGGACTGACCCGCCTTGAGCGGCGGGCCCACGACGGCGGGGCCGGGGCACCGAAGCGCCGGTCGCACAGAGGCACCCGGAGAGGGAACCGCCCATGCCCCCGCCGCGCCCGACGGGGTCCTGGGGCGGCTCACCTGACCGGGAGAGGGCCCTCACCTTCGGCCGCATTCGGCGCGGCCCCGCATGGCGGCGCCGAATGCGGTCAGCGCCTCGGGAGAGAGGAGGCGATGAACGATGACCGCATGGGCACTGGTCCTCGCACCGCTGATCTTCCTGGGCGCCCTGTTCGGCGTCTGGTGGCTCGTGCAGGGGACCGCCGGGCCGAGGCGGTACTTCCGCGCGGGCATCGCCGACCCCGAGCGCGGGCGCTTCCCCCGGCGGATCCGCGGGCGGCTCGCCCCGCAGACCGTGGAGGAGAGCCCGGACGCCGAGGGGTTCGACGCCCCGATCACCGAGCAGGCGTCCGCCGTCATCGAAGGGGAGCGCCACGGGCCCACGCCCCTGCGCGCGGGCATCGACGGCACCGCCCGCGGGCTCGTCGAGGAGGAGCGCGCCCGACAGGCGCCCTCCCGCGGCGGCGGCCGCAGGGGCGTCGCCCCCGCCGACGAACCCGCCTGGGGCACGACCCGCCCCTTCAGCCGCAGGCCGGGCGACCCCCGGGGCTACCGGCCCTGAACCAGGGGGTGGCGCCGCAGGTGGTCCAGGACCGCCCGGGTCGCCTCGTCGGCCCGCTCCTCGAAGTAGGCGTGGCGGGCGCCCTCGACCAGGTGCACGCGTGCCCCGGGGATCCGGCCGGCGATCAGCGCCGCGTTGGCCGCCGGGGTGAAGGCGTCGTCGCTGCCGTGCAGCACGAGCGTGGGCGCCGTGATGCGCGCGAGGGCCTCCCAGGCGTCGTGCGCCCTGCTCGCCGCCAGGTGGGCGCGGCGCGCGTGCGGCGGCATGCCCGCGTCCCCGAGCACCCGGTAGGGGCCGGGGTGGCGCTCCGTCCACTCGGGCGTGAACATCAGGCCGATCAGGGTGCGCAGCGCGGCCTCGCGGTCGGGTGAGCCCAACGCGCGCGCGATGGCGGGGGAAGGGGGCACCGCGTTCGCGCCGCCCGGCGAGGTGCAGCCCAGCACCAGCGCGCCCACCCGCCCGGGGTGGTCGGCCGCCAGCCACTGGGCCGCCTTGCCGCCCATCGACGTGCCGTACACGTGGGCGCGCTCCACGCCCAGGTCGTCCAGGACGGCGACGGCGTCGGCGGCGAACCTGCGGGTGGAGTACTCGGCCCCCTCCGGGGCCTCCGAGCCCCCGGTGCCCAGATGGTCCGGCGCCACGGTGCGAAACGCCGCGTTCAGGGCGGGGCGCACGCCGTCCCACCAGGTCCGGTCGTTGGCCTGGCCGGCGAGCAGGAGCAGCGGTTCGCCCGAGCCCTGCACGTCGTAGTGGATCTTGGAGTGGTCGGCGGCGGTCGCGTACGGCATCCGCGCATTCTACGCCCGCTTCGCAGGGCACCCGCGGCCGCCGCGGGACGGGTCACGTGTCGTCCTTGCTCCCCCTGACGAGGTAGGTGGTGCCGATGGCGGCGATGACGAAGGCCACGGCGAGGACGATGACGATGATGATCGCCGCGGTGGGCCAGTCCATGGTGGTTCCCCTTTCGTTCACCTCCATCTAGGCCGATTCCCCGGAGCGGGCGCCAGGTCCGGTCGGGGCCCACCCGGCCAACCCGAGGTCGTAGGAGACCGGCGGC
>NZ_ANAS01000002.1:0-4005 GCF_000341205.1 Nocardiopsis baichengensis YIM 90130
GCACCGCCGCGATCTGCGCCGCCTGCGCGACCAGGCGGTCCTTGGCGTCCCACACCCGGACCGACACGTCCATGCGGTCGCCGGAGACCTCCTCGGCCTGCATCGCCACCCGCACCGGCCCGGGGGCGGGCACGGCGCGGACGTAGGCGCTCATCTGCACGGTCGGGGCCCACCCGGCCAACCCGAGGTCGTAGGAGACCGGCGGCACCATGTCGAGGGCGACCAGCAGCGACAGCGGGTCCCAGTCCGCGCCGCCGGCCAGCCGCTGCCACCCGGCGACCCGGCCGCGCAGGGAGGGGCGGCCGGCCAGGGCCTGCACGGTCTGCGGGTCGATCCGCTGGTCGACCACCTCCATCAGCGGGACGCGGAACCCGGAGCCGGGCACGTCCGCGGGGGAGTGCGGGCACGCGTGCTCGGCGGGCAGCGGCTCCGGTTCGGTGCGGGACCAGAAGGGGGCCGGCTCGCCGAGGCGCCCGTTGGTGGCCAGCGCCTCCACGCACACGCCGCCGTCCTGCTCCAGGCGCACCCGCGTGCGGGTGGAGCCCTTGCCCGCGCGGAGGGTCTCGACCTGCACGCGCGCGGGGCCGGGGCGGGGCGGGAGCACGAATGAGGCCGCCATCGCGGTCGGGTCGGGGTGCCCGTCGGCCGAGGCGAGGCAGGCGGCGCGCCCCATGACCGCCATCAGGTAGCCGCCGTGCAGCTTGTCGCCGACCGCCCACTGCGGGTCGAGGACGGCGTCGAACACGCGGTGGGCGCCGTCGGCGGGCGCGCCGGGCGGTTCGGCTGTCGCGGTGAGCGCGGTGGCGGCGGCGAAGTCGGCCATGCGGGGTCTCCTCGGGGTGCGGCGGACGGCTGGTGCCCCGAGTCTAATGATCAACTAGTTGAATAGGTCTTCGGGGGAGGTCGACCGTGACCGGCGGTAGGCGCGGCCGTCCACCGTGATGTCCCGCGAGCCCTTCCTCACCGGTGCCATGACCCCTCCGTCTCCTCCGTCTGCTCTGTCCTCTCGGGCAGCTCTACCACCCGGCGCTCCAAGCGCGCGCGCTCGGCGGCGAACACCAGAAGGTGCGAGCGGAGGGCGTCCTCGCCGCCGGTCTCCACCAGCTCCGGGTCCCCGGCGGCCACCCCCGCGAAGAACGCCGAGAGCAGGCCCCCGTCGCCGCCGCCGTGCCCCGCCCCTGCGCTGTCCGCGGCCTCGGGCTTGAAGGTCTCGGTCGTCCCGGCCAGGAAGTCGTCCACGGTCACCGACTCACCGTCGCAGTGCAGCTCGCCCCCGGTCCCGAACACCGTGGTGCGGCGGTGGCCCGCCCGGGAGAAGGCCGTCATGGTGAACGTCCCGGTCGCCCCGCCCCCGAACTCCAGCGCCACCACCTGCCGGTCCACCACGTCGTTGTCGCAGTGGTAGACGCACCTGCCGTAGGGGCCGGTGCGCAGGGCCTCGGCCACCGACTCGGCGGTCGGCTCGGGGGTGAGCACGTCCAGCGGCCAGCCGGTGGCCCCCTGCTCCAGGAACCGGCCGTAGATCCGCGGCGCGGAGTAGGCGCAGTCGGGCTCCACCGGGCACTCGGTGCAGCGCTCGGCGGCCCCCGGCGGCGCCTGCTCGGGGCGGAAGTGGCGCAGCGACCCGAACGAGGACACCGCGGTGGGCTCGCGCCCCACCACGTGGCGGATCCAGTCCAGGTCGTGGCAGGACTTGGCCAGCAGCATGGGCGCGGCCTCGTCGGTGCGCCGCCAGTTGCCGCGGACATAGGAGTGGGCCTGGTGCCAGAAGCCGACCGGCTCGACGTGGTCGATGCCGGTCACCGTGCCGATCCGCCCGGCGTCCAGCAGGGACCTCACCAGGCGGGTGTAGGGGGCGTGCCGCAGCACGTGGCCGACGCCCAGCAGCACCCCGGCGCGGCGGGCGGCCTCCACGATCGCCTCGCAGTCGGCGCGGGTCTGCGCCAGCGGCTTCTCCACCATCAGGTGGTGGCCCGAGGCGGCGAACGCCAGGACGGGCTCCAGGTGGGCGTCGTCCAGCGTGCACACCAGGGCGGCGTCCGCGGTCCGGGGCAGGGCGGCGGCCTCGCGCCAGTCGGCGAACCGCGCCTCAGGGGGCACCCCGCAGGCGTCCGCCAGGCGGTCGCGGTAGGCCGGGCGCGGTTCGGCCACCGCCACCACCCGCGCGATGCGGGGGTGCTCCCGGATCCAGGCGGCGTAGGCGCTGCCGCGCGAACCGGCTCCCACGATCAGTACCCGTACCGGTGCCATGCGGGGGTTCCTCCTCACCCGTGGGCCCGCGGGGGGGCGGGCGGTCCCATCCTCCACGGGTGTCCTTCCCCGGGCGGGCGGCGGTCAGCAGAAGATCCAGCAGCCGGGTTCGTCGACGGGCTCCTCGTCCTCCGGGGGCGGGCTCTCGCCGCCTCCTCCGCCGCCGTCTCCGCCGTCTCCGCCGTCTCCGCCGTCTCCACCGTCTCCGCCCTCGTCCCCGTCCCCGCCGCCGGGCGGACCGTCCGGCGGGGGCCGCTCGGTGCCCTCGTCCGGGGGCGGCGCGGTCTCCGGAGGGGACTGCGGGGTCGGCGAACCGGTCGGGGGCGTCGGCTCGTCCTCCTCCGGCGCACCGTCCCGCCCGGCCTCCTGCGAGGCGGAGGGGGAGGCGCTCGGAGAGGCGCCGGGCGCGCTCTCGGAGGGTGCGGCCGATGCCGGGGCCGAAGCGCCGGAGGAGGCCGGCGGCGGCGAGGGAGGGGCGGCGTCCGGCGCACCGCCCCCACCGCCCCCGCCCCCGCCGTCGGCGGCGGAGGGCGGACGCCCGGACCCCGGGCCGAGCGAGGCGGCGAGCAGGGCGCCGGTCAGGGCCGTCCCGGCAGCGAGCACCGCGGCGACCGTCAGCAGGCGGCGCCGGCGCTCGGCCGCGCGCCTGCGCCGGCGCGCGGCCGAGCGCGGCCCGTCGTCGACCATGGGGGACCGTGCCTTTCCGGAGTCGGGGGGTACTGCCGCGGACAGGCGCCTGGCGTGCACGGAAACGCCCCCGGACACTAACGCGATCCCCCGGAGTGTCAAACCGGCGCCGAGGTGCGGACACGGCGGGGGTCCCTTGACGGGCGGACCGGCGTCCGTGAGCGTCGGGGCAGGCGCGCGGCCGCCGTCCCGAGGCGGGGCGCGCCGTGGAGGGAGGCCCATGATGGAGCCGATCCTGGTGACCGGTGCGGCAGGCGGCGGGCAGGGGGCCACCGGCAACCGCGTGGCCCGCACCCTGCTGGCCGGCGGGCTGCCGGTGCGGGCGCTGGTGCGCGCCGACGACGAGCGCGCGGCGCGGCTGCGCAAGGCCGGTGCCGAGGTGGCCGTCGGTGACCTGCGGGAGGTGGAGGACGTCCTGCGCGCGGTGCGCGGGGTGCGCCGGGCCTACTTCGCCTACCCGGTGCGCGAGGGGTTCCTGGACGCGGCGGCGGCGTTCGCCGCGGCGGCCCGCCGCGCCGGGGTGGAGCGGGTGGTTTCCCCCTCCCAGCTGGCGGCGGCGCCCGATGCGCCGACCCCGCACATGCGGCGGCACTGGGTGGCCGAGGAGCTGCTGGACCGCGCCGGGGTGGGCGCCGTCCACCTGCGGGCGGCGGTGTTCTACGAGAACCTGCGGGTGGTGCTGGAGGCGGGCCGGGGCCGGGAGATCGCCCTGCCGCTGGGGGACCGCAGGACCCAGCTGCCGCTGGTGGCGGCGGGGGACGTGGTGCGGGTCGCGGTCGGCCTGCTGGCGGCGGCCGAGCCGGCGGCGGACCCGGTGTGCCGGCTGGTCGGCCAGGTCGCGGGCATCGGGGAGGCCGCCGACGCCTTCGCCGAGGGGACGGGGGCGCCGGTGGCCTACACCGACCTGCCGGAGGAGGAGTGGCGGCGCCGGGCGGAGGCCCTCTACGGCGACCCCGCGGCGGTGGAGCACCTGAGCGCGCTGTGGGCGGTCTTCAAGGCGCTCGGCCACGGCCACGGCCTGTGGTCCCCGACCGAGGAGATCGAACGGTACGGCGGGGGGCCCCCCCC
>NZ_ANAS01000003.1:0-40102 GCF_000341205.1 Nocardiopsis baichengensis YIM 90130
CGACTGAGCCGCCGCCCCTCACAGCAGGGACTTCTGCACCTTGCCCATCGCGTTGCGGGGGAGCGCCCCGACCACGCGCACCTGCCGGGGCCGCTTGTGGACCGAGAGGCGGCCGGCGACGAAACCGATCACGTCCTGCTCGTCGATGCCCTCGCCGACCAGGTAGGCCACGATCCGCTGCCCCAGGTCGTCGTCGGGCTCGCCGACCACCGCCGCCTCGCGCACCGCAGGGTGGTCCAGCAGGGCCGCCTCGACCTCTCCGGCGCCGATCCGGTACCCGCCGCTCTTGATCAGGTCCACCGAGGTGCGCCCCACGACCCGGTACCGGCCGTCCGCGTCCACCGCCGCCGCGTCCCCGGTCGCGAACCACCCGTCCGGGGTCCACGCCTCCTCCGTGGCCTCGGGCAGGCCCAGGTAGCCGTCGAACAGCGTCGCGCCGCGCACCTCCAGTGCGCCGATGCTGCCGCCGTCGGCCGGGACCGGGCCGCCGTCCTCGCCGCGCAGCCGCGCCTGCACCCCGGCGATCGGGCGGCCGACCCAGCCGGTCCTGACCGGCTCGTCCGCGCGCGCCGCCAGGGTGATCAGGGTCTCGGTCATGCCGTAGCGCTCGATGGGCGCCTGCCCGGCCGCCGCCTGCACCGCCTGGGCCACGCCCGCGGGCAGCCCCGCGCTGCCCGACACCAGCAGCCGCGCCGACCCCAGCGCCCGGGCGGCGCCGCTCTCGCGGGCGATGCGCGACCACACGGTCGGCACCCCGAAGAAGAGCGTGCCCCCCGCCTGTGCGGCCGCCGCGTAGGCCTGCGGGCGCGGGCGCACCGTGTGCACGAGCGGGCTGCCGGTGCGCAGCGCCCCGAACAGGCCGAGCACCAGGCCGTGCACGTGGAACAGGGGCAGGCCGTGCACCAGCACGTCGTCGCCGGTCCACCCCCAGGCCTCGGCCAGGCCGTCCAGGCCGGCGGCGACGGCGCGGCGCGGCAGCAGCACGCCCTTGGGCGGGCCGGTGGTGCCGGAGGTGTACATGATCAGCGCCGTCTCGTCCGGTCCGGGATCGGGAAGCCGGACACCGGCGGGGGCGCGGTCGAAGGGGTGCGCGGGGACCCGGGGCACCGCGACCCCCTCGAGCGGGGGACCGGCCCACAGCGCGGCCTTGGAGTCGGCGAGGATGTGCCGGCGCTCCCCGGTGCCCGCGTCGGCCGGGACCGGCACGACGGGGACGCCGGCCAGGACGCCGCCGACGACCGCGACGACGGTGGACAGGCAGGCCTGCCCGTGCACGGCGACCGCGGGCGCGCCCGCGACGCGCGCGGCGAACGCCGACGCGGCCTCCCAGAGCGCGGCGCGGTCGAGGGCCTCCTCGCCCACGCGCACGGCGGGGACGTCGGTGCGCCCCGGGTCGGCGCCGCCCAGCAGCATCGCGTACCTCCTCATGGCGCCCGCGGGCCGGTTCCCGCTGCGGCAGGTGCGCCACCCAGCCTGCCACGGAGGCAAGGGTGACGCCGCGTCACGGTGCGGAGATGACGCGCGGCCACTGCCGGATCCGTGCGATCACCGATGGAATCCCGTCATGACCTCGAAACAGATCGACGCACCTGCACACCGGCGCCCCGGGTGGCCCGAGATCGCGGTGGGCCTGCTCGCCATGGTCGCCGCCACCGTCGTCCTGCTCCTCCTCGGCCCGCTCGGCGGCCCGCTGGACCCGGACTCCCTGGCCTACGGGCTGGCCGTCACCGCATGGTCGGGGGTGGCGGGGATCGCGGGCTTCGCCGCCGCCGCGGCGGTCCGCATCCGCTCCTGGGCCGCTTTCGGCGTGCGGCGCACCTCGTGGCGCTGGATGGCCGCGGGCGTCGCGGCGGGCCTGTTCGTCCTGGGCGCCAAGACCGTGGTGAACTCCGTGATCGTGGCCCTGACCGATTTCGGGGAGACCGATCCCCAGGGGGTGTTCCACGACGCCGCCGGCGGCGGCGTGCTGCCCTTGGTGCTGACCTTCCTGTTCCTCGCCGTGCTCACCCCGATCGGGGAGGAGCTCCTCTTCCGCGGGGTCGTGACCAACGCGCTGCTGCGCTACGGGCCGGTCGTCGGCGTCGTGGCCGGCTCGGTGCTCTTCGCGGTGTACCACGGCGTCAACTTCGTCCTGCCCTCGGCCCTGATCGTCGGCCTCGTCTGCGCCGAGCTGATGCGCCGCAGCGGATCGGTGTGGCCCGGCGTGGTCGTGCACGCCGTCAACAACTCCGCTCTGCCGGTGTACGTGATGCTGTCCTGACCCGGCGCCTCACCCGCGCCGCGTCCCCTCTCCGATGATCGCGCCGAGCACGGTCCCCGCGCGGAGCAGGGCCAGGGTGCGTTCGGCGATCGCGCCGACCCGGGCCTCCAGGGCGTCCAGCGGTTCCTCCGCTCCGTGCAGGCCGCGCAGGGCCGCGACCGCCCGCCGCACGTCGGGGATCCGGTACCCGGCCGAGCGCAGGGCCGCGACGATGCGGGCCTCGCGGATCGCCCCGAGGGGGTAGCGGCGGGCGGAGCCCGCCCGGGTGGCGACCCGCTCGGGCGCGAGGAGCCCGGACCTCTCCCAGAACCGGAGGGTGGAGGCGCGGACCCCCAGGGCGCCGGAGAGCTCGGTGATCGTCATCGCGTCCCGCTCGGGAGGCCCGGCCTCGGAAGCGGCCTCGGAGCCGGCCTCGGCGCGGATGGCGAGCAGGGCGTCCCGGGCGGCCAGGGCCTCCTCGCGCTCCCGGACCAGGCCGGCGTGCAGGGAGCCGACCAGGGCGGCGGCCTCATCGCGCGGCGCGGTGCGGATCACGCGCATGGTGCGGCGCGCCGGGACCGGGCCCACCGCCGCGGCCAGGTCGCGGTAGGCGCTCAGATCGCGCACGTGCAGGGCGGAGAAGCGGCGGTAGCCGTTGGCCGCGCGGTGCGCCGGGGCGATGACGCCCCGGGCCTCCAGGTCGCGGACCTGCTGGACGGAGTAGCCGGTGGCCGCGGCGACGTCCGCCGTGCCGAGCCGTTCGTCCGTGCGCCGCCCCTCCATGGGCCCCCAACCCTCCATAAGCCCAACCCTCCATAAGCACTTCACGTCCACACTTCAAGTATGAGCATGCAGCGGATCCTCGAAGCAGCGCGCGCCCTCGACGGCGTGCTGGAACTCGCGCCCACCGAGGGGAGCGGCTTTCCCGAGCTCGCGTGGGGCGACCACTTCTTCTACTACGCCCCCGACGGCCGGGTGCCGCAGCGGGAGCAGCCCTACGCCACCATCGTCACCAAGGACTACCCGGACGACACCCGCTCCGGCCTCGACCCGCAGGGGCGGTGGCGGCTCAACGTCCACGTCGGCGCGGCCGCCTTCACCGAGCTCCTCGGGCGGGAGCCGGGCCTGCCGGAGGAGTCGTACGACTGCACCGTCCCCGACGCCTTCTTCCCGCACCCGGTCTATGGAGCCCTGGGGTGGATCGCGGTGGTCGATCCGGGCGAACGGACGGCCTCCGAGGCGATCGGACTGGTCCGCCGCGCCCACGAGGCCGCCCGGCGCCGTGCCGACCGGCGGGCGGCGACCGGGGACCGGTGACGACCGGGGGACCGGGACTCCTCTCCGCGGCGGAAGAGGCGTAGATTGACCGGCATGGCTGTTGTCGACACCGACGGACTGTCCATCACCGAGGCCGCCCTCCATACGGGGCTCACGGCCGACACACTGCGCTACTACGAGCGGATCGGGCTGATCGGCCCGGTCCCCAGGGACGGCGACGGCAGGCGGCGCTACGACCGGGACGCCCTGCACTGGTTGGAGACCGTGCTCGTCCTGCGCGACACCGGGATGCCGGTGCGCGAGATAGTCCGCTACACGCGGCTCGCCCGCCAGGGCGAGGCGACGGCGGAGGAGCGGCGCCGGATCATGGTCGAGCACCTCGACCGCCTGCGGGTGCAGGAGGAGTGCGTGGCCAAGGCGCGGCGCTTCGTCCAGACGAAGATCGACGTGGACGACGGCGCGCCGCCTCCCGGCGAGCCGGGGGAGCGCGCCCGTCCCTAGGCCTTCGGCGGGCGCGGCGGACGCAGGCCCAGGCGGCGGAGCTCCAGACCGGCGAGGGCCTGCACCGCCGCCCTGTCGTCGGTGTGCCACGCCTGCACCGGGTCCTCGTGGACCGCGGCCAGGCGGGCGGGGGACACCGACGCCAGCGCCCGCAGGGCCAGCACCCGCTCACGGGCGGGGCCGGACAGCTTCCCGGCGTCCCGGGCCGCCGAGGCCTGGCGGATCCAGCGCAGCCGGGCCGGCAGCCAGGTCCCCAGCGCCACGATGACGGGCAGCAGGGCGGTCATCCAGCCGAGCACCAGCGCCGAGGACGCGACGGACTCGTGGAGGGAGCGGCCCGCGTCCCCGAGCGAGGCCCCCGCATCGCCGACCCCGTTCAGGGGCGCGGCCAGGGCATCGCCGGCCAGGGGCACGCCGCGTGCGGCCTCGGCCGCCTCGGCCATCCGCTCGTCGACCGCGTCGCCGACACCGGCGATCGTCGTGCCCGAGGCCCCGGCGGCGGCGACGGCGTCGTGCAGGGCGAACGCGGCCCTGACCCAGAGCACGATCCACAGCAGGGCGAGGAGGTCGGCGAGGAACTGCAGGCAACGGCGCGCAGGCCGGTCGGCATAGAGCTTCACGGGGGCTCCGGAGGCGAGGGGGTGGGGGCGTCGCCGCCATCGTGACCTCGCCCCCGCGCCGCCGCAATAGCGCGGCGCTTCTGCCGCCGGCCTTCGGAAGCCGTTAAGGGGCGCGAAGAGCCCGCTCGTAGGGCGGTCGGCCCGCCGATGAACCGGAGGCAGGGTCTGCTCCGCACGGCTCCACGCGACTTTCGGCGAACTCAGTACCGGGCTTTCCGGAAGCCGGGAGGCAGGGGCCTCGGGGCGGAGGGGCGTGGTCCGCTGATCCGTGCGGAGCGACGAGGGCTCTGGCGCAAGGCCCGGTGACGGGCCCCAGCGCCCCCTCAGCCGTCGGCCGGTCGCACGCCCAATGCCGTTCTCCTGAGCTCCCCGGGGCCCAGTACCCCGGCGCTGTCGCGCACCTCTACGGCCACGCCCGGCTCATGGAGCCAGAACGCCTCCAGCGTGCCCATGTACCCCGGCGCACCACCGTGGTCGAACTCCTCCAGATCGCCCACGGCCCACGGGTGCCCGTGGTACTCGGACAGGAACGCTCGCACCTCGCGCAGGTCCGACAGCGCCTCCCCGCGCACCACCAGGACCTGCAGTTCCACTCGGAAGCCGCCTCCGGGCAGCGCCCGCTCCCACATGCGGGCGGTGAACCGCGCCCCTCCCCACTCATAGGAGGTCTCCGACGCCTCGACCTCCGCGCCCTGGGCCAGCGCCGCGGGCACGTGTCCGATGGTGAATCCGTCCACCCTTCCCCCTTCGGGGCCGGGGCCCGCCAGGGCCGCCGTCAGAACGGCGAGCACCGCCGTCCCCGTGCGCACCGTACCCCGTGCCGTCCGCATGCCGCCGCCACCTCCTTCCCGGCCCGGGACCCATTCCCGGCCGGTGCGTCCAGCCTGCCGCCGCCGCCCTCCGGCGGGCGGGCGGATCGGCCTCCTGTGGACGACCGACACGCGTCACCGGCGGTTCACCCCGGGTCATTGCCGGGCTCGCCTCTCCGGGAGAGGGTCGAAGCGCCGCAAGGCGCCGACGACCGACCCCGCTACCCGAGGAGACGGAGCCCCATGCCGCACCGAAGCCCCCGGCGTGTTCTCGGCACCGCCGCCGCGGCCCTGGCCGCTGCCGCCGCTGCCGCCCTGCTCCCCGCCGTCCCGGCCGCCGCCGCGTCGCTGCCGCCCGGCATCCCCACCGAGTCCGAGGCCCGCAGCCGGCTCGACGGCCTGACCGTCCGCCCCGAGGGCGCCTCCTCCCCCTACGACCGCTCCCTGTTCCCCCACTGGGAGGGCGTGGAGGGCAACTGCAACGCCCGCGAGTACGTGCTGCGCCGCGACGGCACCGGCGTGGAGACCGACGGCGCCTGCCGGGCCGTGTCGGGCACCTGGTCCAGCGCCTACGACGGCGCGGGCACCACCGACCCCTCCGACTTCGACATCGACCACATGGTGCCGCTGGCCGAGGCCTGGCGGTCCGGCGCGGACACCTGGTCCTCGGCCAAGCGCCGCTCCTTCGCCAACAACGTCGAAGGCCCCCTGCTGTGGGCGGTCTCGGCCTCCAGCAACCGGGCCAAGAGCGACCAGGACCCCTCCGACTGGCAGCCCTCCCGCTCGGCCGTGCACTGCGCCTACGCCGCGTCCTGGATCGAGTCCAAGCACCGCTACGCCCTGACCGTCGACCGGGACGAGAAGGACGCCCTGAGGGGCATGCTCGACCGCGCCTGCTGACCCGGTCCCACGTCCACGGACCCACGCGCACGGAAAACGGAAGGGGGCCGCCGCCCGCCCCTGGGCGGACGGCGGCCCCGCCGGGCCGGGGGCCGTTCCTAGGGCCCGTCGACCACCAGCGTGCCGGCGGCCGGAGCGGCACCGGCGGCCCCGCCGCCGTACAGCTGCTCGACCCGGGACCTCTCCTGGGCGTTCGGGGCGGCGTTGGTGCAGCCCACCCCGCCCGTGGAGCCGGACATCAGGGACGAGCACGGCCCCGGCTTGACGTCCGGCAGGCCCAGGCTGTGCCCGAGCTCGTGGGCGGCGATGCGCACCTCGTCGTGGCCCTGCCACACGGCCTGGCGCCCGAACCAGATGGTGGCCGACCCGCCGGGCCGCACCGGCCCCAGGGTCGCCATCGGCCAGCCGTCCGTGGCCACGACGGTGATCTCGGCGCGGCGCCCGGCCGGGGCGCGCACCAGTTCGACGTTGTCGACGGCGGCGTTCCATTCGGCGGCGCCGGCCTCCACCGCGTCGCGGAACTCCGCGGCGCGGCTGTCGTCGTAGTAGAGGGTGGTCTGCTGCGCCGCGGTGTCGGAGCCGGGCGCGGGTGCGGGGAAGGCGGCCGCCGGGGCGGCGACCGCGCCGCCGCCGATCAGGGCGACGGTGGCGGCGATGACGAGAGTGAGCGGGGATACCCGTCGCGTCATGGGGGGACTCCTTGCGGGTGGGGGAGCGTCCGCCCTTGTGGGGCTCGGGTGAGTCTAAGTCCGCCCATCGCGCGCTACAAGGGGTGTTCGCACATGTTCCGCGCGTGACGGGCCCGGCCGGATCCGGGCATCCGGGCGGTCCGTTCTTGACCTGCGCCCGCGCGCTGCGAGCGTGGAAGGCGGGCCGCCGCCCCTCGGGAGGTGCGCGCCCGGCCCGGCCCCCGCCCGCCGTCGTCCATCCCCGATCGGCGGCCGCGGCGAGCGGACAGGCACACCGGAGCGGGGGCGGGCGCGTCCGGGGCGGCGGCTCCGCACACCGGCGCCTCCCGGCCCGGGGTCCGGGCGGGGAGGCGCGTCACGACGGTTCAGGACACAGGGGTCACGGGGTCAGGGGACGTCCGTTCATCCGTTGCAGCCGCAGGAGCAGCCGGCCGCGCAGGAGCACGAAGAGCCGTGACCGCACGAGCATCCACCCATGGAAAAGTCACCTCCCTCTCAAGAGTGAGGATCAGCGGTGGGCGCCCCCTTGTCAACGGCCCGGTGTGTCCCGCTGGCGTTCGGCGCGGTTCCTTTCGACCATTCCGGTATGGGCATCACACACGCGAGGACCGTGACACTGCCGGTCGTCGACCTCGACCGGGCCAGGGACTTCTACGTCGAGGTGCTGGGCTTCACCGTGGTCGCCGACCGGACCGTGGGGCCGGTGCGCCACCTGGAGGTCGCCCCGCCCGGGGCGCGGACCGGGTTCGCGCTGTCGGTCGCCGAGCAGGGGTGCGGGCACGGCATCGTCCTGGAGAGCGACGACGTGGACGGCGACTGCGCGCGCCTGGCGGCGGCGGGGGTGCCCGTCGAGGAGCCGGGGGACCACCCCTGGGGGCGGCAGGCGGCCTTCACCGACCCCGACGGCAACGCCTTCGTCCTGGCCGGGCCGGCCCCCGAGGGGTACTGACCGGGGGCCCGCCGTCCTGTAGTACGATAACGATTATCGTTTTCAAATCTACGGGAAGGCGAGGTCCACCGAGATGAAACAGGCCCTGCCCGCGCGGGTCGTCCTGGTCGCCGGGCTGCACGCCGAGGCCCGCAGGCGCGCCGTCGACCGCCTGCTGGAGGCCGAGCCCGGCGCGCTCGCCGTCCACCACGACCTGGGCCGGATCGGCTCCGGAGAGGTCCACCGGGTGCTCCGCGACCGCTGGGGGACCGTCGAGCGCGCCAGAGTCGACCTGGTCCACTCCTGCATGTCCTGCACCCTGCGCGTGGACCTGGTCCCGCTGCTGTGCGGGCTGGCCGAGCGCGGTGAGCACCGCCTGTACGTGGTCGAGGCCTGGGACGGCGTCGACCCGCGGTCGGTCGCCGAGGCGCTGACCGCCACCCTCGTCGACGACCGCCCCGTCACCGGGTGGCTGCACCTGGCGGGGGTGGCCACCGCCGTCGACGCCGACCGGCTCATCGCCGACCTGGCCACCGCCGAGGAGGTCGACGAGCGGGGGCTGGCCGTGGCCGGGGAGGACGAGCGCACCGTCGCCGAGGTCCTGGCCCGGCAGGTGGAGTACCCCACCTGCCTGGTGCTCGACGGCGACGTCCCGGCCGCCGAGCGCGAGCGCTGTTCGGCGGTGCTGCTCCAGCTCAACCCGGCCGCCCTGGTCGTGCCCCCGGAACGGGAGGCGCTCAGCGCCGTGGCCGAGGGCGGCTTCGACGCGGCGGCCGCGGCGGCCCGGCAGGACCCGGCCGCGGTCCAGCCGCCCGACCACTGCGAGGCCGGGGAGGTGCGCACCCTCACCTGGCGGCGCTCGCGCCCGCTGCACCCCGAACGGCTCCACCGGGCGCTGGACGACCTCGTCCCCGCCGCGCTGCGCAGCCGGGGCCGGTTCTGGCTGGCCAGCCACCCCGACACGATGCTCGCCTGGGACGCCGCCGGCGCCGCGCTGGCGGTGGAGTCGCACGGCCCCTGGCTGGCCGCGCTGCCCGACGCGGCCTGGGAGATGGTCTCCGAGCAGCGCAGGGCCGCGGCCGCCCTGGACTGGTGCACCGAGCACGGGGACCGCTGCCAGTGCCTGACCTTCACCGGCGTCGGCCTGGACACCCGCCGGCTCACCGAGGTCCTCGACTCCTGCCTGCTCACCGACGAGGAGCTGGCCGCGGGGTACCGCCGCGAGGACGGCACCGAGGACCCCTTCGACGCGATCATCGCGACCGCTCCCTGACCGACCGATCACCCGACCCCGAGGACCGACCATGGAACCGCGCCGATCCGAGCGCCCGCGCCGCAAGCCGAACCCGCTCGCGGACGTGGAGTACATCGACTACAAGGACACCGACCTGCTGCGGAGGTTCATCTCCGACCGCGGCAAGATCCGCAGCCGCAGGGTCACCGGGGTGACCGCCCGCGAGCAGCGCCTCCTCGCCGCCGCGATCGAGAACGCCCGGGAAACGGCCCTGCTGCCCTACCCCGACCGGGACCGCGCCCGCCCCGGGCGCCGCTGACCGGGCGCGGCCGGTTGCGGTCACCGGCCGCGGGCGCTGCGTGCCCCGCCCGGCGCCCCGGCCCCGGCAGGATGGGGCCATGAACGCCCAGACCCGCCAGGCCCGGACACTGCGCCGCATGCCCGGAGTCCGTGCCGTCCGCCGGCCGGTGGTGCCCGACACGGGCGCGTACGGGGAGTTCGACCTGGCCTACGTCCGCGAGGGGGCGCCGGGCGGCACGCCCCTGCTCGCGGTGCCCGGCGGCCCCGGGCTCGCCTCGGTGCTGCCCTACCGCGGACTGCGCCGCCGCGCCGCCCGGCGCGGCTTCGACACCGTCATGGCCGAGCACCGGGGCGTGGGCCTGTCCCGGCGCGAGACCGGCCGCGGTGCGCCCTTCGTGATGGAGTTCGACCTGGTCGCCCGGATCTGGCACCGGGAGCTGGACGGCCTGGAGCCCGACGGGCTGCCCCTGGACACGGCGTCGGCCGTCGCCCGCGACCCCGCCCGGGACGGGGAGGACTTCGTGGGCCTCCCGGTGGACACCGCGGCCGCGCAGCGCGGGTTCTCCTGGCCCACGGCGGTCCTCAGCGGGGCCCGGGACCTGCGCTCGGTGCCGCCGTCCGGGCCTCCTGGGGAACCTGGCTTGGTGAGCGCTTTCCGCTCCCCGGGTGTTCGGAGAACAGTGCGGGGTGCGGGGGAGGCCCGTTCCGCCGCAGGGCGGGCGCGGCCCGCGCGCGCCCCAGGGCCCGTCGCGGTCCGGCACTGGCGCGGAGGTGGGCCGGTGGCGTACGTTGGAAAGCGCTTTCTCGCGGAGGTGCCGGGGACGAGGCCCCGGCCGATCGTGCGCGGGAGACGACCAACGGCGGGAGAACACATGACTGATCGCGTTGTCGGCGTGGCGATGAACGGCGTGACCGGGCGGATGGGCTACCGCCAGCACCTGGTCCGCTCGGTGCTGGCGATTCGGGAGGCCGGCGGGGTGGAGCTGCCCGGGGGCGGCCGGGTGCTGCCCGAGCCCTACCTGGTCGGCCGCTCCGAGCGGCGCGTCGGCGAGATCGCGCGGCGGCACGGCATCGAGCGCTGGTCCACCGACCTGGACGCGGTGCTGTCCGACCCCGGGGTCGAGGTCTACTTCGACGCCCAGATCACCAGCGCCCGGGAGGCGGCCGTGCGCTCCGCGCTCACCGCCGGAAAGCACGTCTACGCCGAGAAGCCGGTCGCCTCCACCCACGCGGCCGCCCGCGACCTGGCCAAGCTGGCCCAGGCCTCCGGGGCCTGCAACGGGGTGGTGCAGGACAAGCTCTTCCTGCCCGGCCTGCTCAAGCTGCGGCGCCTGGTCGACTCCGGCTTCTTCGGCCGGATCCTGTCGGTGCGCGCCGAGTTCGGCTACTGGGTCTTCGAGGGCGGCTGGCAGCCCGGCCAGCGGCCCAGCTGGAACTACCGCGCCGAGGACGGCGGTGGCATCGTGCTCGACATGTTCCCGCACTGGCACTACATCCTGGAGAACCTCTTCGGGCGGGTGCGGGCGGTCACCGTGCGCACCGCCACGCACATCCCCGAGCGCCGCGACGAGCACGGCGAGCCGTACGCGGCCACCGCCGACGACGCCGCCTACGGCGTCTTCGAGCTGGAGGGCGGCGTCCTCGCCCAGTTCAACTCCTCCTGGGCGGTGCGCGTCGACCGCGACGAGCTGGTGGAGTTCCAGGTCGACGGCACCCACGGCAGTGCCGTGGCGGGCCTGCGCGAGTGCCGGGTGCAGCACCGGACCGCCACCCCCAAGGCGGTGTGGGACCCCGACGCCCCGGACCTGGCCGACTACCGCTCCCAGTGGCAGCGCGTCCCCGACAACCGGGAGTTCCCCAAC
This sequence comes from Nocardiopsis baichengensis YIM 90130, assembly GCF_000341205.1. Lineage (NCBI taxonomy): Bacteria > Bacillati > Actinomycetota > Actinomycetes > Streptosporangiales > Nocardiopsidaceae > Nocardiopsis > Nocardiopsis halophila. Next base: position 11,361 of record NZ_ANAS01000003.1, read on the forward strand.
GGGTTCCGCGCCCAGTGGGAGGAGTTCCTGCGCCACCTGGCCACCGGCGAGCCCTTCGGCTACGACTTCGCCTCCGGCGCGCGCGGCCTGCGCTTCGCCGAGGCCGGACTGCACTCCGACGCCACCGGGACCCGCGTCGAACTGGACTGGGAGGACCAGGCATGACGGATTCGGAAAGCCCTTCCCTGACCATGCCGGGCGCCGACGGGCGCCTGATGTCCTACCGCCTGCAGGCCGCGCCGGCCGCGGCCGCCGGCGGGGAGCCCCCGCGGTCGCGGCGCGCCTACGCCGCCGCCCACGTCGCCGCCGACCCGGTGGCCGGCAACGCCCCGGGCGCCCCGGCCCGCCTGGACTGGGACGCCACCCTGGCCTTCCGCCACCACCTGTGGGACACCGGGTTGGGCGTGGCCGACGCGATGGACACCGCCCAGCGCGGCATGGGCCTGGACTGGGCCGCCACCGCCGAGCTGATCGGCCGCACCGGCGCCGAGGCGCGCTCCCGCGGCGCCGCCCTGGTCTGCGGCGCCGGCACCGACCAGCTCGACCCCGCCGAGTGGACCGGGACCGACGCGGTCGTGCGCGCCTACACCGAGCAGCTGGAGACGGTCCAGAAGGCCGGGGCCCGCCCCGTGGTCATGGCCAGCCGCGCGCTGGCGGCCCTGGCCGACGGCCCCCGCGACTACGCCGAGGTGTACCGCCGGGTGCTCGCCCAGGCCTCCTGCCCGGTCGTGCTGCACTGGCTGGGCACCGCCTTCGACCCGGCCCTGGCCGGGTACTGGGGCGCCGACGACCCGGCGGACGCCCTGGAGCACGTCGCCGCCCTGATCGCCGAGCACGCCGACCGCATCGACGGCATCAAGGTCTCCCTGCTCGACGCCGGGCTGGAGGTGCGCCTGCGCCGCATGCTCCCCGAGGGCGTGCTGCTCTACACCGGCGACGACTTCGACTACCCCGGCCTGGTCCTCGGCGACGCCGAGGGCCACTCCCACGCCCTGCTCGGCGTGTTCGCCGCCATTGCCCCCGCGGCGGCCGAGGCGCTGCGCGCCCTCGACCGCGGCGACACCGGCCGCTACCGCGCGCTGATGGAGCCCACGGTCCCGCTCGCCCGGCACCTGTTCAGCGCGCCGACCTACCACTACAAGACCGGGATCGCCTTCCTGGCCTGGCTCAACGGGCACCAGCCCGGGTTCACCATGGTCGGCGGGGCGCAGAGCGCGCGCGACCTGCCGCACCTGTGCACCGCCTTCCGGCTGGCCGACCGGGCCGGGGTGCTCACCGACCCCGGGCGGGCCGCCGACCGGATGCGCCGCCTGCTGGACGTGGCGGGGGTGGGCCGATGAGCGGCGGCGACCCGCGCCTGGAGCGGCTGTCCATCAACCAGGCCACCCTCAAGCGGCTCGGCACCGCCCAGGCGGCCGACGCCTGCGCCCGGGCCGGGGTGCCCGCCATCGGGCTGTGGCGCGAGACCGTCGCCGAGGCCGGCACGGCCGCCGCGGCCAAGGCGGTGCGCGACGCCGGGCTGCGCGTCTCCTCCTACTGCCGGTCGGGCTTCTTCACCGGCCGCGGCCGGGCCGAGGCCCTCGACGACAACCGGCGCGCCCTCGACGAGGCCGCCGAGGTCGGCGCCCCCTGCCTGGTGATCGTCGCCGGCGGGCTGCCCGAGGGCGGCCGCGACCTGGCCGGGGCGCGCGAGCGCGTCGCCGAGGCCCTGGCCGAGCTCGCCCCCCACGCCCTGGAGCGCGGGGTGCGGCTGGCCCTGGAGCCGCTGCACCCGGTGTTCTGCGCCGACCGCTCGGTGCTGTCCACCCTGCGCCAGGCCCTCGACCTCGCCGAGCGGCTGCCCGAGGGCGCCGCCGGGGTCACCGTCGACGCCTACCACGTGTGGTGGGACCCCGAGGTGCACGCCCAGATCGCGCGGGCGGGCACCCGCATCGCCTCCTACCAGGTCTGCGACTGGGTGGTGCCGCTTCCCGCCGACACCCTGCTGGGCCGCGGCATGGTCGGCGACGGCCACGCCGACGTGCGCGGCCTGCGCCGCAGCGTGGACCGCGCCGGGTACACCGGCGACATCGAGGTCGAGATCTTCAACGAGCGGGTGTGGGACACCGACCCCGACGCGGTCGTCGCCGAGACCGTCCGCCGCCACCTCGCCCACGTGGTCTGACCCCCCACGCCCCTCCCGACACAGGAAGGCATCCGCAATGCAGTTCGACGGCATCCTGTTCTTCCCCGTCACCCCCTTCGACGACAAGGGCGCCCTGGACGAGGAGGCGCTCGACCGGCACGTCCGCGACGGCACGGCGCACGGGCCCGGGGGCGTGTTCGCCGCCTGCGGCACCGGGGAGTTCCACGCCCTCGGCCGGGACGAGCACGCCCGCGTCACCGCCCGCGCCGTGGAGGCGGTCGGCGGCCGGGTCCCCGTCGTGACCGGCGCCGGCGGGAGCGTGCGCACCGCCTGCGAGCAGGCCGCGGCCGCCGGCGACCTGGGCGCCGACGCGGTCCTGCTGCTCCCGCCCTACCTGGTGGGCGCCTCCCAGCGGGGGCTGGTGGAGTACGTGCGCGCGGTCGCCGCGGCCTCCGGCGTCCCGGTCATCGCCTACCAGCGGGCGAACATGGTGCTCACCCCGGACACCGCCGCCGAACTCGCCCGCATCCCCGGCGTGGACGGCATCAAGGACGGCGTGGGCGACCTGGGGCGGATGCGCCGCATCGTGCAGGCGGTGCGCGCCGAGCGGGGGGAGGACTTCGCGTTCTTCAACGGGCTGCCCACCGCCGAGCTCACCTTCGCCCCCTACAAGGCGGTCGGCGTCCCGCTGTACTCCTCGGCGGCCTTCGCCTTCGCCCCCGAGGTGGCCACCGCCTTCTACCGGGCCGCGCACGCCGGCGACCCGCTGGCCGACCGGCTGCTGGAGGTGTTCTACGAGCCCCTGGTGGCGCTGCGCGACCGCGCCCCCGGGTACGCGGTCGCCATGGTCAAGGCGGGGGTGCGGCTGCGCGGCGGAGCCGCGGGGGCGGTGCGCCCGCCGCTGACCGACCTGACCCGCGAGGAGGAGGCCGTGCTGGCCGACATCCTCGACGCCGGCCTGCGCGCGGTCGAAGGGGAGTGAGGCCGGTGCGCATCGAGGCCCTCACCGCCCGCGCCCACCGGCTGCCCCTGCACCGGGCCTGGGACGGGGGCGTGGCCAAGAACGACCTGGTCGTGGTGGAGGCGGTCGCCGACACCGGCGACACCGGGACCGGGTTCGCCTGGACCCCCGGCGCGGGGGCCGGCGCGGTGCTGGCCCTGGTGCGCGACGAGTGCGCCCCGGCCGTGGCGGGCCTGGCGCCCGACCCCGGCCCCCGCTGGGACGGCCTGCGCGCCCGCCTGGCCGACGCCGGCACGGGCGGGGTCAGCGCCATGGCCATGGCCGCCGTGGACATCGCCCTGTGGGACCTGCGGGCCCGGGCCGCCGGGGTGGCACTGACCGAGCTGATCGGGCGGCGCCGCGACGCCGTGCCCGCCTACGCCAGCGGGGTCAACCTCGACTACCCCCGCGAGGAGCTGCTCGACCAGGTACGGCGCTGGAAGGCGGCCGGGCACCGGGCCTACAAGATCAAGGTGGGCTCGGCGGACCCGGACCGCGACGCCGACCGGGTGGCGGCGGTGCGCGAGGCCGTCGGGCCGCAGGCGGTGCTCATGGTCGACGCCAACCAGCGCTGGGATCTGCCCGCCGCGGTGCGGGCCCTGGCCGGGCTGGAGCGCCACGCGCCGGCGTTCATCGAGGAGCCGCTGCCCGCCGACGACCTGGCTGCCCACGCCCGGCTGCGCACCCGCACCGCGCTGCCGTTCGCGATGGGGGAGAACCTGCGCACCGAGCGGGCGTTCGCCCGGGCGCTGGCGGCCGGGGTGTGCGACGTGGCCCAGCCCAACGCGGTGCGGGTCGGCGGGATCACCCCGTTCCTGCGCATCGCCCGCGCCGCGGCCGACGCCTCGGTCCCCGTCGCCCCGCACCTGCTGCCGGAGCTGTCGGCCCAGCTGGCGCTGTGCGTGCCGCGCGCGGCCATGGTCGAGGACATCGACCGCGCCTGGCTGGAGGACCTGGGCGCGCTGGAGCGCCCCAGCGGGGTGCGCGTGGAAGAGGGCACCGCCACCGCCGACACCGGGCCCGGCCACGGCCTGGCCTTCCGCACCGACCTGCCGCCCCTGCCCCAGGGGTAGGGGCGGCAGGTCGGGCTCAGGCCGGCGGGGCGGTGCTGTCGCGGACCACGACCTCGGCGCTGACCGGGACCCTCCGGGGCTCCGGGGCCGGGTCCTCGGCCAGGGCCAGGCGGGCCGCCTCCCGGCCCATCCACTCCAGGGGCAGCCGCACCGTGGTCAGCGCCGGGATGAGGTCGCGCAGGGTGGGGATGTCGTCGAACCCGGCCACCGACAGGTCGTCGGGCACCCGCAGGCCCGCGTCGCGCAGCGCCGCGATCGCGCCGGTGGCCATCACGTCGTTGACCGCGAACAGGCACGTGGCCTCCGTGCCCGCCGCCAGCAGGCGCTCGGTGGAGGCGTACCCCCCGTCGCGGGTGAACGCCCCGTGCACCACGTCGTGGTAGGCGGGCTCGATCCCCGCCTCCGACAGCGCCCCGTGGAACCCGTCCAGGCGGTCGCGGGCCGTGCGCAGGTCCGGCGGCCCCGCCAGCACCGCGAAGCGCCGGTGCCCCATCGCGATCAGCCGCCGCGCCAGGTCCGCCGCGCCCTCGCGGTTGGCCGGGACCACCGTGTCGGCCGGCAGCCCGCCCTGCGACACGCACGCCACCCGCCCGCCCTGGGCGGTGAACCGCTCGATCTCCCGGGCCAGGTTCCGGTTCCCCGCCTCGTCCACGGTCCGCGTCCCGGCCAGCACCACCGCCCGGGCCCGGTGCGCCCGCAGCGTGGCCAGGAGCTCGGTCTCGCGGTGCGGGGTCCGCCCCGTGGTGCCCAGCACCACCACCAGCCCCTCCTCCTCGGCGCCCCCGGTCACCCCCGAGGCGATGCTGGAGAAGTAGGGGTCGGCGATGTCGTGCACGATCAGCCCCACCAGCGAGCTGGAGTTGCGGGCCAGCGCCTGCGCCGAGGCGTTGGGCAGGTACCCCAGCTCGCCGGCGCTGGCCACCACCCGCTTGCGCAGCTTCTCGCCCACCTGGCGCGTGCTGCCGTTCAGGACCCGCGAGGCGGTCGCCAGCGACACCCCCGCATGGTGGGCGACCTGCTCCAACGTGACGTTCCCCGTGCTCTCGGTCTGCACTGCGGTGTCCCCTCCGCCCCCGGTTCGCGAACGATCGCCGCCCGCCCCGCCCGGCACCGGGCGGGGAAAACATTTTCCGCGGCCTCCTAGGATCGTAGCTCGCTCCGCCACGTGCGTCGGGGGGTCCAGCCCAGCAGGCGCCGCGCCTCCCGGCTGGAGAAGGCCCCCTGTCCGGGGGCCAGCGCGGCCGCCGCCTGTGCCGTTCCCGGGTGGAACCGCGGCAGCAGCTCCGACAGCGGGCCGCGGGCCATCGGGTCCCCGGCCACGGCGTGCAGCACCCGGCCGTGCGCCGCCCCCGAGGCGTCCTCGGCGACCAGCGCGAACAGCTCGGCGGCGTCGCGCGCGTCGACGTAGTTGAACAGCGACGCCGCCGCCAGCTCCGGGCGGTCCAGCCGCTCGGAGACGGTGTGCCCCTGCTGGGTGAGGGCCCCCTCCCACTCCTCCGGGGCGATCACATAGCCCGGCCGTACCGCGGCGAACACGCACCCCCGGCCGGACCGGGCCAGGGTGCGCACCGCCTCCTCGATCACCAGCTTGCTCAGCCCGTAGGCGTGCACTGGCGCCACCGGGTGCTCCTCGTCCAGCGGCAGCCGCTCGGGGGTCCACTCCGCCGACCCGTACCCGAACACCGTGGGCGAGGAGGCGGCCGCGACCGACCGGGCCCCGTGCGCGCGGGCGTCGTCGAGCACGCCCCAGGCCAGCCGGGCGTTGACCGCCACCGTCTCGGCCCCCGGCCGGGCGTGCGGCACGGCGATGCCCGCCAGGTGGGCCACCGCCTCGGGCCGGACCTCGGCGAACACCTGGGCCCGCGCCGCGTCGTCCAGCAGGTCGACCCGCCGGAAGGCGACCCCGGGCCGCTCCGGCCCCGGGGAGGCGTCCACCGACGTCACGTCGTGGCCGCGCCGGGCGAACACCTCGACGACACTGCGCCCCAGGCGCCCTGAGCCGCCGGTCACCAACACGCGCATCTTCCGCGTACCGCCTTTCACGGTCGTCACGACAGTCACGGCAGGGGAGGCAGGGGAGGCAGGGCCGCGGCCAGACCGGCCGCCTCCCCGCGGGACAGGTTCCCGTCGGCCACCGCGACCGCCCAGCCGCGCTCCACCACGCCCCCGTCGGCGACGCGGAGCACCTCGTCCCAGGCCAGCGACGTGCCCACGCCCGGGTACTCGGCGGCCCGGATGAACCAGGGGTCCCGCTCGGCCCCCGTCTGCGCGAACACCAGCGTCCACGGCCCCCCGGCGGGCGCGGTGCCCGACAGCGCCACCCACCCCGCCCGGGACCCGTGCAGCTCGGCCTCGCCCCCGGTCTCGGCGCCGAAGCACGCGGCCGCCGTCCCGGCGATCGGCGCCCGCCAGAAGAGGCCCCCGTACCCCGCGCCCGGCCGCCCGTTGGTCGCCGGGCTGCCGATGGCCAGCTCCCGGCCGGCGGTGTTGCGCAGGCGCGTGTGCATCCGCAGCACCCACGCCCCCTCCGCCGCCGGCGCGGCCGCCACCGTGCGCTCCTCGCGCAGCAGTTCCGCGCCGTCCGGGCCGGTCCACACCAGCTCCTGCACCCGCCGGTCCGGCTCCTGGGCCCACCAGCGCACGTGCTCCTGGCGGCCGTGGTTGTCCAGCAGCACCGACCCCCGGTCCCGGGTGAAGGTGCGCCCGCCCCAGAAGCTGGAGCCGTCGACGTCGGCCACGCTCACCCCGGCGCCCAGGTGGTGCCGGTGGTCCTCGGGGAACACTTCGGTCACCGGGGTGCCGCCCAGGGTGCGCACCGGGTGCAGGAAGGGCCGCGGCGACAGCTCCGCGGCCACCTCCCGCCCCGTCCGCAGCTCGGCCACCGGCACCCCCGCCACGTGCAGCGCCGGCACGGGCCGCCCGTCCATCGGTGCGCTCACTGTCGTCCGTCCCTTCCGGCGGCCCAGGGCGCGCCGATCTCGGAGAACAGGGCCGTCCGCTCGGCGCAGGCCAGGACCGCCCGGTCCACGTCCCGCACCACGCGCCGCAGGCCCTCCTCGGTCGCCTCCCGCCGCTGCTCCCCCTCGGGGACCGGCCGGGGGTCGGGGGCGGTGCGCACCGCCTCCAGCACCCCCATGAACCCGGCCGCGGCCTCGGGGGGAACGAGCAGACGGGCCCCGCCCGCCGCGTGGTCGAGCAGGTTCTCCAGCAGGTCGGTGCGCGGGTGCACGCGCACCTGTGGCCGCCCGCCGCCGCGCTGCAGCACCACCCGGTCGCGCGTGTACTCCAGCACGATCCGCCCGCGCGAGCCGTGCACCACGACGAACGGGTCGCGCGCCCGCTCGGCGCAGAGCGTGACCGCCACCGCCACCGGCACCCCCTGCGGGGTGTGCAGGCGCAGGCAGGAGGTGTCGTCGCTCTCGATGGGGTGGGCGTGGAACAGTTCGGTCTCCACGGCGCCGGGCACGTGCCGGTCGGCCCCGGCCACCGCCAGTGCGGTGGCCACCGCGTGCGCGAACGGGTTGGTCAGCGCCCCGTCCACCACGTCGCGCCCGTCGAGCCGTCGGCGGCCCGCCCAGTCCGCGCGGGCGTAGTAGGCCGAGGTCCGCACCCAGGTGCCCGCGGCGCCGATGCCGCGCACCTCGCCGACGGCCCCGTCGGCGACCAGCGAGCGCACCGCCCCCACGGCGGCCGACCCCAGGCTCTGGAACCCGATCTGGCAGGCCGCCTCTGCCGCGCCGGCGGCGGAGCACAGCGCCTCGAACTCGGCGGCGCTGGGCGCGGGCGGCTTCTCCAGCAGGACGTGGACCCCGCGCTCCAGCGCGGTGCGGGCCAGCGGCAGGTGCGTGTGGATGGGGGTGGCGAGCACGGCCGCACGGGCGCCGGTGCGCTCGATCAGCTCGCCCAGGTCCCCGGAGACCGGCACCGGGCCCAGCCCGTCCATCGCGCCGTCGGCGACCTGCGCCCGCTCGCACACCCCCACCAGCCGCACCCGGCCCGCCTCGCTCAGCCGGCGCAGGTTGCGCAGGTGCGAGCGGCCGTGCCCGTTGGCGCCGGCCAGCACCACCGGGACCGGGCTCATGGCCGCCCGCCCGCGGCGGTCCCGGCCGGCAGCAGGTCGGCCACGCGCGCCGGTGCCCCCGAGGCCATCGAGGCGTTGGCCGCCAGGCCGGTGAGCAGCGCGCGGGCGCCGTCGGCCTCGTCCGGCCGGATCCCGTCGTCGGCCCCGCCGAACAGCGCGTCCAGCATGCGCACGTCGCCGCCGCCGTGTGGGCCCTCGCCCACCTCCACCGGGATCTCCTCGGGCTCGCGCCAGTGCCGCCGGAGCACCAGGCGGGACACGGTGTGCTCCTTGGGGGCGGGCATCCCGCGCACCGGGGCCGCGGCGTGCCCGGGCGGCGGGGTGAACGGCACCTCGGTCACGTCCAGCTCCAGGCGGCCGCGGCTGCCGGTGAAGGCGACCCGGTAGCCCTCCCAGGGGGAGTAGGCCGCCAGGTGGTAGGTCAGGCGCGCGCCGGTGGAGTAGCGCACCATCACCGACATGTCGTCCTCGATGGTGATGCCCGGGCCGAAGACGTTCAGGTCGCGCCGGTAGCCGTCCTCGTGCTCGGCGTCCAGGTAGAGCGCGGTCAGGTCCGGACTGTCGGACATGTGCAGGGCGAAGGGGTCGGCCTGGGCCTCGGGCGCGCGGTGCCCGCGCTCGTAGCCGCCGGCCAGCCCGTGCCGCCGGCCGTTCTCCTGGCCGTAGAAGAAGAGCCCGCCCCAGGCGAACACCTCCTCGGGCCGCGCCCCGGTCCACCAGTTGACCAGGTCGAAGTGGTGCGAGGACTTGTGCACCAGCAGCCCTCCGGACTGCCGCTTGTCGCGGTGCCAGCGGCGGAAGTAGTCGGCGCCGTGGCGCAGGTCCAGCAGCCACTCGAAGTGCACCGAGCCGATCTCGCCGATCACCCCCTCGCCGAGCATCCGGTGCACCTGCCGGTGGACGGGGTTGTAGCGGTAGTTGAAGCCGACGGTGACCCGGCGCCCGGTGGCCCGGCGGGCCTCGGCGATGCGCCGGCAGCCCTCCAGGTCGGCGGTCATCGGCTTCTCGGTGATCGCGTCGCACCCGGCTTCCAGGGCGGCGACCACGTAGTCGGCGTGCAGCCGGTCCACGGTGCACACGATGACCTCGTCGACCGCCTCGGCGGCGAGCATCCGGGCGAAGTCGGCGGGGGCGTAGGTCGCCGCCTCCTCGGCCCCGGCATCGGCCAGGATCGCGTTGTGCACCGCCATGCGGGTGCGGTTGGGGTCGCACAGCGCCACGAGCCGCCCCTGGTGGGCGTGGGTGGTGGCGAGTGCGCGGGTGTACATCCGGGCCCGGGCCCCGGTGCCGACGAGGGCGTACCGCCGGGCCGTCTGCTGCGCTGCGGTGGAGTTCACGCCCTCGATGGTAAACGCTTTCCCATGCGGAGGCCAGAGGGGGCGCCGAAGGTCGGGAGGGGACCGCGCGGTCGCGGAGGTCGGGGGTGATCCGCCGTTGACACCCCTGTAACGCGGTGCTAGAAACGGATCATTCTATTCCATGGATAGCGCTTACCAAGACATTCGCCCCCTGTGCGGGGTGTGTCCTCGCCCACGTTCCGCCGGGCCGAGTCCCGGACCGACGAGATTGGCGGTCGCGAAACATGAGCGCAGCAAGCCGATTCCGGCGCGCACCGCGACGGGGAGGTGGGAGCCGGTGACCGCGGTCCTGTCCAACCGCCCGGCGGCCGGATCGGAGGCCGGCGGCCCCCGGGGGCCGCGCGGGCCCGCGGCGCCCCGGGGCCGCAGCCGGGCGGCGGCCGCCCGGCGCCGCCGGGAGAACCTCGCCGCCTACGGCTTCCTCGCCCCCTGGTTCCTGGGGCTGGGCCTGATCACCATCGGCCCCATCATCGCCTCGCTGTACTTCTCCTTCACCGACTACACCCTCATCGGCGGCGCCGAGTGGGTCGGGCTGGAGAACTACCGCCGGATGCTGGAGGACCCGCGCCTCCACCAGTCCCTGGCGGTCACCTTCACATACGTCTTCATCTCGGTCCCGCTCCAGCTCGCCCTGGCGCTGGCGCTGGCCATGGTGCTGGACCGCGGGGTGCGCGGCCTGCCCCTGTACCGCTCGGTCTACTACCTGCCCTCGCTGCTGGGCGGCAGCGTCGCCGTCGCCATCCTGTGGCGCCGCATCTTCGGCGCCAACGGCCTGATCAACCAGGTCCTGGAGTCGGCCGGCGGCCTGCTGGGGATGAGCGCGAGCCTGCCCGGGTGGGTCTCGGACCCCGAGTACGCGCTGGGCACCCTGATCGTGCTGAACGTGTGGACCTTCGGCGCGCCGATGGTCATCTTCCTCGCCGGCCTGCGCCAGGTCCCGCGCATGTACTACGAGGCCGCCCAGGTGGACGGCGCCGGGCCGGCGCGCCGCTTCTTCTCGATCACGGTCCCCCTGCTCACCCCGATCATCTTCTTCAACCTCGTGCTGCAGATGATCAACGCCTTCCAGACCTTCACCCAGGCGTTCATCGTCAGCAGCGGCACCGGGGGCCCATCGGACTCGACCCTGTTCTACACGCTCTACCTGTACCAGCAGGGGTTCGGCTCCTTCGACATGGGCTACGCCTCGGCGATGGCCTGGCTCCTCCTCATGATCATCGGAGGGTTCACCGCGGTGAACTTCCTCGCGTCCAAGTACTGGGTCTTCTATGGCGATTGACGACATCGGCACGCGCACCCGCCCCGGCGCGAGCGAGCGCGAGCGTGAGCGGGAAGAGCGCCGGCGGGCGGCCGAGCGGCGCGACCGCATCCGCAGGTTCGGCATCCACGCCGGGCTCATCCTGTTCGGCCTGGTCATGCTCTACCCGCTGCTGTGGATGCTGGCCAGCTCCTTCAAACCGACCGAGGCCATCTTCCGCGACCCGGGCCTGTGGCCCGGCGCCGACTTCACCTCCGGGAACTACGGCGAGGGCTGGACCGCGCTGGAATTCCCTTTCCACCACTACGTGGTCAACTCGCTCATCGTGGTGGGCGCCTCGGTGGTGGGCAACCTGATCGGCTGCTCGATGGCGGCCTACGCCTTCGCCCGGCTGGAGTTCTTCGGCAAGAAGCTGTTCTTCGCCGTCATGCTCATGACGATCATGCTGCCGGTGCACGTGGTGATCGTGCCGCAGTACATCCTGTTCTCCAACCTGGGCTGGATCAACACCTTCCTGCCGCTGATCGTGCCCAAGCTGCTGGCCACCGACGGCTTCTTCATCTTCCTGATGGTGCAGTTCATCCGCGGCCTGCCGCGCGACCTGGACGAGGCGGCGCGCATCGACGGCTGCGGCCACGTGCGCATCTTCTGGCGCATCATCATGCCGCTGAGCCTGCCCGCGCTGGCCACCACCGCGATCTTCACCTTCATCTGGACGTGGAACGACTTCTTCGCCCAGCTGATCTTCCTCACCTCGCCGGACATGTACACGGTGCCCGTGGCGCTGCGCACGTTCGTCGACTCCACCACCCAGACCTCCTGGGGGCCGCTGCTCGCGATGTCGGTCGTCGCGCTCGGCCCGGTCTTCGGGTTCTTCCTCGCCGGTCAGCGCTACCTCGTCCGGGGCGTCGCCACGACCGGGATCAAATAGTCCCCGCCATTTCCGAAGGGAACCCCCCATGGCAGCACCACACCGGGGCGCGCGCCCGCACGCCCGCAGAATGCTCGCCGTCCCCGCCACCGCCGCCGCGGCGGCCCTGCTGGCCGCCGGATGCGGAGGCGGGGGAGGAGCTGGCGGCGGCGATGTCGAGCTCCGCTTCTCCTGGTGGGGCTCGGACGACCGGCACGAGACCACCCAGGAGGTCATCGACCTCTTCGAGGAGAAGAACCCCGGCATCACCGTCACCGCCGAGTACACCAGCTGGGACGGGTACTGGGACAAGCTCGCCACCAGCACCGCCGCAGGCGACATGCCCGACGTGATCACCATGGAGGAGCGCTTCCTGCGCGAGTACTCCGACCGGGGCGCGCTGGCCGACCTCAACACCCTGGAGGGGCTGGACACCTCCGGCGTCGACGAGCTGGTCGCCTCCTCCGGCGACGTGGACGGCGAGAAGTTCGGCGTGGCGACCGGGATCAACGTGTTCTCGGTGATGGCCGACCCCGCGATGTTCGAGGAGGCGGGCGTGGAGATGCCCGACGACGAGAACTGGACGTGGGAGGAGTACATCGAGACGGCGGTGGAGGTCACCGAGGCCACCGACGGCGAGATCGCCGGCTCCCAGAGCATGGGCTACAACGAGAACACCTTCAACATCTTCGCCCGCCAGCGGGGGGAGTCGCTCTACGCCGAGGACGGCACCCTGGGCTTCAGCCAGAAGACCCTGGAGGACTGGTTCGGCCTGGTCGCGCAGATGCAGGAGGAGGACGCCACGCCCAGCCCCTCGGAGAGCGTGGAGATCGAGGCCGGCGGCCCCGACCAGTCGGTCATCTCCACCGGCCGCGGCGCGATGGCGCACTTCTGGAGCAACCAGCTGGCGGCCATCTCCGGCGCGGCCGAGGGCGACGTGGAGCTGCTGCGCTACCCCGGCGAGACCGGGAACGAGCGCACCGGCATGTTCTTCAAGCCGGCCATGTACTACTCGGCCTCCTCGGGCACCGAGCACCCGGAGGAGGCGGCCGCCTTCATCGACTTCCTGCTCAACGACGTCGACGCGGGCCGGATGATCCTGGCCGACCGCGGGCTGCCGGCCAACACCGAGGTGCGCGGGGCCGTCGTGGACGAGCTGACCGACGCCGACGCCCGCTCGGCGGAGTTCGTCGAGGACCTGCGGCCCGACATCGTGGACGGCCCGCCCCCGCCGCCGATCGGCGCCGGCGACGTCGTGGAGATCATCAAGCGCATCACCGACGACGTGCAGTTCGGCGAGATCACCCCTAAGGAGGCGGCCGAGCGCTTCACCCAGGAGGTCGAGGCGGCCACACAGCAGTAGCCGATGCTGCGGCGCGGGGCCCGGGTGCGGGGCCCCGCGCCGCCGTGCGACCGAGCGTGGCCGGGAGCGGCCGGACCGCGGGGCGCCGCGCCCGAGCCGGGTAGAGGGCGGGGGAGAGGAAGGAGACCGTCATGCAACCTCCTCCCACCGGCCCCCGCACCACGCCCGGCGCCGTCACCGCGGTACGGGTGCTGCTCATCGTGGGCGGCGCCGTCGGGGTGCTGCTCGGCCTGCTCATGGTGCTCGGGCTGGCCTTCATGCCCATGGCCGCCGAGATGCCCGAGGCCCGGGAGGCCTTCGAGCGCGAGGGCGTCGACACCGGCGCGATCACCGGACACCTGGCCCTCGGGGCGGCCCAGTCCCTGGTCTACGGGGTGCTCGCCCTCGTCCTGGCCTTCCTGATCGGACGCCCCTCACCGGGGGTGTTCTGGGCCGCGGCGGTGTTCCTCGCCCTGGCGGCGCTGTACGCGCTCGGCTCCATGCTGATGATGGGCGGCGTGGTCCTCTGGATGGTGGCGCTGCTGTTCAACCTCGCCGTGCTGGTCCCGTTGCTCCTCCGGGACTCGCGGGCACACCACGGGGTGGGAAGCTGACCGTGCGGAGGCCGTGATGCCGATGATGACGCTCCTGGCCATGGCCGCGGTCGCCGTCATGGCGACGGCGGCCTGGCTGGTGGTCGTGTCCGTCCAGAAGGTCCGCGGCGCGCCGCCCCCCGCCCTCCCTCCCGAAGAGGGGCCCCGCCGCCCCGACCCCGCCCTGGACGAACTGCGCCTGCGCTACGCCCGCGGCGAGATCGGACGCGAAGAGTACCTCCAGCGCCGCATCGACCTGGAGACCGACTGAGGGGCGGAGGGGCCTCGAAACACCTGCTCCTCGGGCATGCGCGGAGAGGGGTAGGGCCGACACGTTCTCCCGCAGATGTCTCGGAGGCGGACTCCACCTCCGACGTGGAGCGGTAGGGGGCGCTTCACTGCGGGGGATCGGGAACTCCTGTAGTGTTGCGCGCATCGCACGGGGTCGAGGACACCAGGGGCCCTCCCGTGTCCCGCCCGAGCACCGGCCAGCGCCGGAACAGGAGCAGGAGCTAGGGGCGGCGGGCGGTGACCATCTCCATCAGGCCGCCCTTGGCGCGGACGGTGTGCTCGACGGTGAGGCCCTGTTCGCGGACCACCGGCAGCGGGCGGCCCAGCATCTGCTCGCCGGCCTCCGGCTCCAGGCGGTCCTGCAGGAACTGCACGCCCATCATCAGCCACAGCAGCGGCCAGAAGGTGGGGCGGACGTGGTCGAGCAGCAGCATCCGCCCGCCGGGGCGCAGCACGCGGCGCATCTCGGCCACCGCCTGCTCGACGTCCTGCACCGAGCACAGTGACAGCGCGCACACCACGGTGTCGAAGGAGGCGTCGGGGAAGGGGAGGTCCTGGGCGTCGCCCTCGCGCAGGTCGGCCTGCACGCCCAGGCGCGCCGCCCGGGCGCGGGCCCGGTCCAGCATGCCGGGGCTCAGGTCGACGCCGGTCAGCTCGGTGTCCTCGGGGTACAGTCCCAGACTGCGGCCCGTGCCCACGGCCACCTCCAGCGTCCGGCCGCGCGCGTCGCCGCACAGCCGGCGGCGCGCGTCGCCGAAGAGCAGCCCCTCCATCCGGTCCATCGCGGCGTCGTAGCCCTCGGCCCGGCGGTTCCAGTAGCCGCGCGCGGCCTCGCGTGCGCTCTCCACGCCGCCCCCTTGGTCGTCGCCCGTGCGTCCCCTCCCTTTCTACGCGCCCGCGCGGCGGTGGCGATAGAGGCGGTACAGGCCGTAGGCGGCCAGGACCGCGGCCGACAGCACGATCCCGGCCGGGGAGAAGGTGTCGCCCGGGCGGGGCCCGACCAGGTCGGCGTTGAGCTGTTGGCGGACCCACAGGGCCGCGGTCAGCGCGGCCGCCGCGCCCGCCAGGAGCCAGGGGGCGCGCACGGTGGCGTTGACCCACCTGCCGGTCGCCGCCCCGAGGGCGGCGCGTGCCAGCACGGCCGCGGCGCCGAGCACCAGCACCGGGCCGATCGGGTTGTAGCGCCAGGCCATGGCCCAGTCGCCGCCCATGGCGCTCCACACCGACCGTGTGGCGCCGCACAGCGGGCTCATCACGCCCACGAAGTGGTTGGGCCCGTGCAGGTCGACCGGGGGCAGCCCGAACACCGCCATCGCCCCGCCCAGCACGAGCCCGGCCACCGCCGCGACGGTGGCCGGGCGCAGGCGGTCGGTGTCCTCCACGCTCAGCCCGACCGGTGACCGCAGCCGCATCGTCTCCATCCCCTCCTCTGCGCCGCATCCGCTTCCGGTGAGCGTAGCGGTTCGCGATCGCGGGAATGTCTCCGCTGTTCAGAGATTGACATGCAAGTTCAAGCTTGCATATCGTCGTGGGTGTGGCGGACATCTACCGCGCCCTCGCCGACCCGACGAGGCGCGCCGTGCTCGACGAGCTCCACGAGCGTGACCGGCAGACCCTCTTCGAGCTCTGCGGGCGCCTGGCGGTCAAGCACGGCGTGGCCTCCTCCCGGCAGGCGATCTCCCAGCACCTGAGCGTGCTGGAGGAGGCCGGCCTGGTCCGGGTGGAGCGGGAGGGCCGCTACCGGTTCCACAGCATCGACACCGCGCCCCTGCGCGCGATCACCGAGCGGTGGCCCGCTCGGCGGGGAAAGGACGGACCGTCATGAGGATCTATGTGACCAGCGTGTTCGTGGACGACCAGGAGAAGGCGCTGGACTTCTACACCCGCGTGCTGGGCTTCCAGAAGAAGCACGACGTGCCCCTGGGCGGGCCCCGGTGGCTGACCGTGGTCGCCCCCGAGCAGCCCGAGGGCCCCCAGGTGCTGCTGGAGCCCGACGGCCACCCGGCGGTCGGCCCCTACAAGAAGGCGCTGGCCGACGACGGCATCCCGGCCGCCTCGTTCGCCGTGGACGACGTGCAGGCCGAGCACGACCGGCTCACCGCCCTGGGGGTGCGCTTCACCCAGCCGCCGACCGAGATGGGCGGCAACACCACCGCCGTCTTCGACGACACCTGCGGCAACCTGATCCAGATCATCGCTCTGTGAATCGCTCTGTGCCCGGTCCCCGGTCCCCGGCCGCGGCGCGCAGCTTGGCGCGCACCGCGGTCCGGGTGACCGGGCCCAGGTCGTCCAGGACCGCGGCCAGCCGCGCCAGGTCCTCCAGCGCGGTGAACGCGCGCGCGGCGCCGCGGGCGTCGACGCCCTCGTAGAGCTCCATCCCCACGAAGGCGGCCGCCAGCGCGGTGGCCAGGCCCCCGGTGTCGACCAGGCCCTCCAGCGGGGTGCGCGGCAGCAGCCGGGACAGCACCCCCTCCAGCTCCCGGGTCCAGGCGCCCAGCCCGGCCGCGGTGGCCTGGGCCAGCCACTCCCGGGAGGGGGCGGCGGCCAGGAGCTGGGCGAGGGTGGCCACGTGCCCGGACGCGCGCTCGGCCTCGTGCACCTCGCGGCCCAGCCGCGCCAGCTCGTCGAAGGAGCGCACGGCCGCGAACCGCTCCCGGTAGCGGGCCGCGCTCTGCTCGGCGCCGTGCCGGCAGGCCGCCGCCAGCAGCTCGTCGACGCTGCCGAAGTGGTAGAAGATCAGACCCTGGTTCACCCCGGCCGACGCGGCGATGCTGCGGGCCGAGGTCTTGGCGATGCCGTTGCCCGCCACGGTCCGCAGGGCGCCGTCCAGCAGCCTGGTGCGGGTGTCATCGCTTGCCATGGGGCGCAACTATACGCGCGATTCCTGGCGCCGGGGCCGCAGGCGGGCGGGCAGCGGCCCGCCCCCGGCGGGGCGGTACTCGGCCGCGAAGGACCCCTCGTAGCCGAAGAGCGGGCCGAAGCGCCGGTTGGTCACCCGGACGCTGACCCGGAACCGGTCGGCGTCGGGGTCGTAGCGCTCGTGGACCACCGCGTCGCCGGCGACCAGGTCCGGCACCGCGACGTCCAGCGGCCCTTCGCGCAGCCGCAGGCGGTCCGAGCGGATCACCGCCCCGCCCGCGCCGTCGGCCTCCACATGCAGGTCGCAGGCCAGGTGCTGGTGCGTGCCCAGGTAGTCCACCAGGCAGCCGCGCCGCGGTGAGTGGACCATGGCGGCGTCGAAGCGGCGCGGCCCGTCGGGGAAGGCGAAGGTGCGCACGAAGGTCAGCGCCTCGCGGCCGGCGGCGTCGGTGTAGGGCATGTTCACGATGGTGAAGGGGATGTTCCGGCCCTGCCGGGGCAGCAGGATGTTGCGCGCCGCCCCCAGGGCCAGGAACGGCCGGACGAACCGGCCGCCGTGCCAGACGCGGTCCATCACGCCCCGGCCGATCAGCGCCTCGTCGGAGTCGAGTCCGGCGGAGAAGCGGCGCCGCATCTGCGGGTGCAGCCGGGCGAAGTCCGCGCCCATCGCGCGCTGGAAGAGGGGGTTCACGGGCTCTCCAATCGGTCGAGGAGGGCGGGGGCCCGGGCCGGCCTCCCGCCGGGCGGTCGCCGCAGGCACCGCCGTGCGGCCGGGGTGGTGGGCAGCGGGGGCAGCAGGACGGCGGCCGCGACGAGGGCGGCGGCCGCCGGGAGCGGTGCGGCGCCGAGCGCGGCGGCGGCCGCGGCGGCGCGCACGGCCCCCTCGGCCGCCGCCGACCCCAGCGCGGCCTCCGGGAGAAGGCCGCGCTCGCACCACAGCCGCAGCCGGTCGAAGGACCACGCGGTGGCCCAGCCCATCAGCGGGCGGACCAGCAGCCGGTCCGCCGCCCGCCCGAGCCGGCCCGGGCGCGGCCGGTAGTCGTAGCCGGTCACGAAGCGCACGGCGCCGCCGTCGGGGATGTAGCGCCAGTAGCCGCGCCCCTCGGTGAGGGGCGAGAGCGGGTGCGCCGAGGCGAAGCGCAGCGCCGAGGTGCGCGTGCCGTCGGGCCGGTGCCGCTCCCCGGCGCTGATGCCCAGGCCCTGGACCTGCAGCGGGCCGGCCAGCCGGGTGCGGTAGACGAACCGCTCGGGCTCGCTCATCAGCCGGGGCAGCGGCCGGATCTCGGTGAAGCGCAGGTCCCAGCGGGCGTGCCGGGCCGGGTCCCGGGTGCGCTCCCAGAGCAGGTCCATGCCGGTGTGCACGCGTGTCTCGATGTACAGGCCCATCCGCCGCCCCATCGTCGCCTCCGCCGTGTTTTGAGCGATTGCTCAAACGGGAGCGTAGCCGGTTTTGAGCACTCGCTCAATAGGGCCCGGGGGCGGTGCCCCCGGGCCCATGCGCCCTCCGGCGCGGCGGCCGCCGGTCAGTGGCCGCCGGTCAGCGGCTCTTCAGGCGGTGCGCGATGCGCTCGCCGATCTCGGGGTCGATGGAGCGCCAGTACTCCAGGGCGCGCCCCAGCACCCCGTCGTCGGCCACCTGCCCCATGTGCCCGGCCGCGTTGGCCACCAGGCGCTCGCGCGCCGCCTCGTCCATCACGTCGCGGATCAGGGCGCGCGGCTGTACGAAGTCGTCGTCCTCGCGGTGCCGGGTGTAGGCCTCGCGCACCAGCTCGGCGCCCTCCACCAGCCAGGACGACTCCTCGGTCCCCTCCTGCCGGACCGCGTCGGGCCCGCCGAAGGAGTTGGGGTGGTACACCGCCCCGGTGTCCGGCGGGAACGACCGCATCCGCCCCTCCTTGTGGTAGGCGCGCACCGGCACCTCCGGGCGGTTGGGCGGCAGCTCGTTGTAGTTCACGCCGATGCGGTAGCGGTGCGTGTCGGCATAGGAGAACAGCCGCGAGAGCAGCATCTTGTCCGGCGACGGGCCGATCCCCGGCACCAGGTTCGACGGCTCGAACGCGGCCTGCTCCACATGGATGAAGAAGTCCTCGGGGACCCGGTCCAGCACCATCCGCCCCACCTCGATGAGCGGGTAGTCCCCGTGCGGCCAGACCTTGGTCAGGTCGAAGGGGTTGAACCGGTAGTCCGCGGCGTCCTCGAAGGGCATGATCTGCACCTTCAGGGTCCACGACGGGTACTCGCCGCGCCCGATGGCCGCGTACAGGTCCCGGCGGTGCAGGTCGGCGTCGGCCCCGGCCAGCCGGTCGGCCTCCTCCTGCGGCAGGAAGTCGTTGCCCTGGTCGGTGAGGAAGTGGTACTTCACCCACACCTTCCGGCCCTCGGCGTTGACCCACATGTAGGTGTGCGAGCTGAAGCCGTCCATGTGCCGGTAGGAGCGGGGCACCCCCCGGTCGCCCATCAGCCAGGTCACCTGGTGCGCCGACTCCGGCGACAGCGACCAGTAGTCCCACTGCATCGTGTGGTCGCGCAGCCCCGTGCGCGGGTCGCGCTTCTGCGAGCGGATGAAGTCCTGGAACTTCTGCGGGTCGCGCATGAAGAACACGGGCGTGTTGTTGCCGACCATGTCGTAGTTGCCCTGGCGCGTGTAGAACTTCAGCGCGAAACCGCGCGGGTCCCGCCAGGTGTCGGGGCTGCCCTGCTCCCCGGCGACCGTGGAGAAGCGCGCGAGCATGGGGGTCTCGCGCCCCGGCTGGAACACGTCGGCGCAGGTGTAGGCGGACACGTCCTGGGTGACCCGGAAGGTGCCGTAGGCGCCCGTGCCCTTGGCGTGGACCACGCGCTCGGGGACGCGCTCGCGGTTGAAGTGGGCCATCTTCTCCACGAGGTAGACGTCGTGGA
This sequence comes from Nocardiopsis baichengensis YIM 90130, assembly GCF_000341205.1. Lineage (NCBI taxonomy): Bacteria > Bacillati > Actinomycetota > Actinomycetes > Streptosporangiales > Nocardiopsidaceae > Nocardiopsis > Nocardiopsis halophila. The sequence continues at coordinate 31,149 of NZ_ANAS01000003.1, forward strand.
GGAGGAGGGGGCCGTCGCGCCCCACGCTCAGCGACTGCTCGTCGCTGGGAGCGGGCGCGCCGGCCCCGGTGGTCGTGATCGGGTTGCCGCTGTGAGGCGTGGTATAGCCCTCGCTCATCGGAGGCCCCTAACGAGAACGGGTGCACGTCGGCTGCGGTCTACCCGCCGCTCGGTCAAGCCACGGTGCCCCGCAGCCCAACATCCACCCTAAGCAGCGGCGCCCGCACGTCTAGGGAAGGCAGCCGACGTGCGCCAGCGCCTGGCGCACCAGGACGCCCTGGCCGTCGGCCATCTCCGACTGCACGTCGGGCCCCGCGGCCTCCTCAGGGGTGAACCACACCAGGTCCAGGGCGTCCTGGCGGGGGCGGCAGTCGCCGGTCACCGGCACCACGTACGCCAGTGCGACCGCGTGCTGGCGCGGGTCGTGGTAGGCGGTCACCCCCGGGGTGGGGAAGTACTCGGCCACCGTGAAGGGCTGCGGCGCGCTCGGGATGGTCGGCAGCGCCATCGGCCCCAGATCCTTCTCCAGGTGGCGCAGGAGCGCGTCGCGGACCCGCTCGTGGTACAGGACCCGCCCCGAGACCACCGCGCGGCTGATCGTCTGGTCGGGGGAGGCCTGCAGCAGCAGCCCCACCCGTGTCACCGTCCCGGTGTTGTCCACGCGCACCGGGACGGCGTTGACGTAGAGGACGGGAAGGCGCGAGCGCACCCACGCCAGCTCGTCGTCGGAGAACCACCCGGGAACCGTGTCGATCGACGTCACCAATGGACCGGCCTCTGCAATCTCGTCGCGGGCGCCCCCGGCGCCCTCGGTCGGTTACGGGGGAGAGCGTACGCGTCCGGGCCGCCCGGGTGGCGTACCTCGGGGGTGCTACCTGAGGGGGAGCCCCCGGTGGGCCCGCGAAGGGGACGCGCCGCGCCCCGCGCGCTCCGTAGCGTCCTGTGCCGGAAGGACCGGACACGGGGGAGGCGTGCATGCACGGAAGCACGGGGCACGCGGGGCGCACGGGGCGCACGGCACTGGCGGTGGCCGCCGCCCTCGTCCTGGCCTGCGCGCCCTCGGCGCCGCCGCCCGCGGGGTCGCCCGCCCTGCCGTCCGCGGCCCCGGCCGCCGCCGACTGGTCGCCCGACCGCCTCGGCGAGGCCTACGCCGCCAACCGCGCCGCCGCCGCGCACGCCGCCGGCGCCGCCGGGCGGGCAGGGGACGGCGAGCGGGCCGCGGCGCTGCGCGCGCTCGCCGCGCCCGACCGGACGCTGCTGGAGTTCGACCCCCGCGGCCAGGGGCGCGCGGTCGAGGCGGTGGGCGACCTGGAGCGCGCAGAACGGGTGGCCGTGCTGGTACCCGGGGCCGACACGACCCTGACGACCTTCGACGGGCACGGCGCCCGCCCCTATGCGCGGGTGGGCGACGCCGCCCGGGAGCTGCAGGAGCGCATGCGCGCCCGGGACCCGGAGACGCCCACGGCCGTCGTCGCCTGGATGGGCTACGAGGCCCCGGCCACCGTGAGCGCCGCGGTGGCGACCACCGCGCGCGCCGACGAGGGCGCCGCGGCGCTGGAGGCGTTCGTGCCGCGGCTGGTGCGGGCCGCGCCCGGAGCCCGACTGTCCCTTGTCTGCCACTCCTACGGGGCGGTGGTGTGCGGCCGGGCGCACGCCGCGGCGGCGCGGGCCGGCGCGGTGGTCCTGGTCGGCAGCCCCGGGGCGGGCGTGGACCGGGCCGCCGACATCGGGGCGGGCGGCCGGGTGTGGGCCGGGCGCGCCGACGCCGACTGGATCGGCGGGGTCCCGCACGGGTCGCTGCCCCTGCCCGGGACCGGCGCCGAGGCGGGGTTCGGCCCCGACCCGGTGGGGGCGGGCTTCGGCGCCGAGGTCTTCGACGCCGGCCCGGGCGGGCACAGCGACTACTTCGCGCCGGGGTCGGTCCCCCTGGCGGCCATGGCGCGCATCGTCCTGGACGGGGGCGCGGGCGAGGGGGACGGCCGTGCGTGAGCGCCGCCGCCGGTCCGGCGCGGACCGGCGGCCGGGCGCGGTGCGCCCGGCCGGATGGGCCACGGTCCTGCGGGTACTGTGGCTGATGCGGGGCCTGCCGGTCCCGCAGGGGCGGGAGCGGGGTCAGGCCGCGCCGACGTCGAGGTCGACGCAGGCGTAGAAGGCGTTGGCGGTGTCGGCGATGTTCCACACGGCCAGCAGCTTGGTCGGGCCGCTGTGCCCGCTGAGGTCCACCCGGTGGGAGACGCTGGACGGCGGGCGGGCGCCGCCGTCGTCGAAGGAGGCCACCCGCTGCCCGTCGGCGAAGTACTCCCAGGTGGCGGTGGAGTGCCGGGCGGTCAGGGTCCAGGTGAAGTCGACCTGGGCGCCCACCGGGTGCACCTGCCACCCCTTGGAGTCGTCGTCCAGCTCGGCGAAGCGGCCGTTGCCGCCGCTGCAGCTCTGCAGGCCCTTGGGGCCCTCGACGCTCTGCGGCTCCCACTTGATCTGGCCGCATTCGACGGTGCCGGCCGCGCACTGGGCCTGGCGGCTGGCGGGGGAGGAGACGTAGCCGTGGGCGCTGGCCACCCCGGCGGGCAGCAGCGCGAACAGCAGCGGGGTGGCGGCGGCGACGGCGAGGACCCTTCTTCTCTGTTTCGTCTTCGGCTTCATCTTCTGCCTTTCGTGCGGGGAAGGCGGCGGAGGAGAACCCGCGGGGGTGAATTCCGTGGGAGGCGCATTCACGTCCGCCGAGTGGTCTAGACCGTAAGAAGGGGGGTGATGCAGGTCAAGGGGGTGAGAACCGGTCGGGATCGGCGGAGGAACGGCGGCCGGCGGCCTCGATGCGGAGAATGCCGAACCGGTATCATTCACGCCCGCCCCGCTCCGCCGGGGTGAACGGGACCTTCGGCCCGGCGCTCGGGGACCGGTCTGCACGGTCCGCCTCCGGGGTGCGCGGGGCGGGCCTTGTGCAGCGCACAACGGGTGACGGGGGTATGGCGCCGGGGTGAGGCCGGCGGCCGAGGAGAAAGGGGCGCGATTGCCCAGGCGCGGTTTGGGCGGCCTGCTCGACGACCGGGAATGGGCGCTGCTGCTGGCCGCCGGAAGCCGCGCCCGCTACTCCTCCGGCCAGGCCCTGATGCGCCAGGGCGACCCCGGCAGCACCGTGCACCTGGTCGCCGAGGGCCAGGCCCGGGTGGTGCGGGTGCGCGCCGACGGCATCACCGTCCCCCTCGCCTTCCGCGGCGCCGGGGAGGTGCTGGGCGAGCCGATGCTGCTGCCCGGCGGCGGCGCGCGCTCGGCGACCGTGACCGCCGTCGGCCACTGCGCCACCGCGGTCTTCCCGGTCGAGCGCTTCCGCCGGATCGTCCGCGAGCACGGGCTGGAGAACGCGCTGTGGGAGAGCACCCTGGTCCGGCAGATGGAGAGCGACACCCTGCGCGCCGAGCAGGCGGCCCTGCCGGTCGAGCGGCGGCTGCCGGCCGCACTGCTGTACCTGGCCCGGTCCCTGGGCGTGTCCACCGCCGCCTCCATCACCGACGCGCCGGGCCGCGGCCGCCGCGCGGTGCTGGTGCGCATCCCGCTGTCCCAGCAGGAGATCGCCGACTTCGTCGGCCTCTCGCGCACCTCGGTGGCCACCGCCTACACCCGCATGCGCCAGCGCGGGCTGATCCGCACCGGGCGCAGCTACGTGGCGGTCCTGGACATGGCGGCGCTGGAGGCGCTGGCCGAGGGCGGCGACTCGGGCGGCGGCCCGGGGGGCGACTGACGGGGCGGAGGATCATGCGCTGTGTTCATGAACGAACACAGCCCCGCGCCCGGGTGCGCCAGGCTGGGAAGGGCGGGGCCGGAGGGTCCGGCCGCCGCGGCCGTCGGAGCGGAGCGCCATGGACATCGACATCCCCGAGACCCGCACCAGCCTTCCCCTGCCCCCCTACCGCGCGGTCCTGGCCGTGGACATGGAGCGGTTCAGCCGCACCAGCGCGGTGCACCAGCAGCTGGTCGGGCGCCTGATCCCCGAGGTGCTGGAGCTGGCGCTGACCCGGTCGGGGCTGGCCCAGGTGTGGGCCTCGCCCAGCTTCCCCCGCCACGACGGCGACGGGTACGTGCTGGGCACCGACCCCGGCCACCTGCCCCTGCTGATCGACCCCTTCCTGGACACCCTGCAGCGGGTGCTCGACGAGAAGCGGCCCTGGCTCGCCGCCGTCGACCGCGAGCTGCGCATGCGGATGCGGGTGAGCCTGGGCGTGGGGCCGCTGCCCGACACCGGCGACGGCTCGGGCATCGACGCCATGGGGGACGCGATGATCGACACCCACCGGCTGCTGGACTCCTCGGCGGTGCGCCGGGCCCTGGCCCGGTCCCACCCCGACACCACCCTGGTCGCCGCGATCATCGGCCGCCGCGTCTACGAGGACGTGGTGCTGGGCGGGTTCACCGCCCTGGACGAGAGCCGCTGGGCGCCGGTCGACGCCGAGGTGGCCGGCAAGGGCTACCGGGCCGAGGGCTACCTGTACGTGCCGGTCCCCTCCGCGGTGCGCGGCGGTTCCCCGTGGGGCGGCGAGGAGCCCGCCGCCGAGGACCCCGGCACCGGGGACGGCGCCGACGCCACCGGGGCCGGGACCGCCGCGCCCGCGCCCGGCGGGGGCACCGTGGTGCACAACAGCGTCGGCGAGAACCGGGGCGAGGTCTTCCAGATGGGCGACGTCCAGGGCGGCCTGCACTTCGGGGGCGGACGGTGAGCGCCCCCGCCCGGCCGTCGGCATCGGAAAGGGGGCGCATGCGCCGAAGATGGGGACCGGCCCGCGGCGGCACGGCCCGGGAGGAGTTCCAGGCGCGCATCCCCAGCGCCGACGCGGGCCTGTGCTTCCACGCCTATTTCCGGCTCGCGGTGGACATCGTGGGCGTCGAGGAGATGGAGCGGGTGCGCATCCGGGCCCGGCTCCGCCGCGACGTGCTGCGGGCCGCCTCCACCGCGGCCCGCGCCTTCACCCTGGGCGAGCGCGGCGTGGCCGAGGCCGAGCTGACCTGCCTGCTGCTCGACCACGACCTGTTCGACCACCCGCGGGTGCGGGACTTCACCGTCGAGGTGCGGCTGGTGGGGGCCGACGGCGAGCCGGAGTGCCGGGCGGGCGCCGCGGCCGTGCAGGAGTTCCTGCACGGCCTGGCGCCCGCCGAGCGCTCGGGCGTGCTGGCGGCCCTGGCGGCGCAGATGCGGGCCCTGGACCGCCCCGACCTCGCCGAACGCCTGGTGCGGGACTGGACCGGCCACGACTGAGGCGCCCCGCCCGCGGGAAGGGCGAGGGCATGGGCGCACGAGCACTGCCGCGGCTCCACCACCCGGACAAGGAGCTGTTCGGGCCGGGCGGTCCGACCAAGCGCGACCTGGCCGACCACTGCCTTCGGGCGGCCGCGCGGATGCTGCCGCACCTGCGCGGCAGGCCGCTGGCGGTGCAGCGCTGGCCCGAGGGCATCGAGGGCGACGGCGGCTTCTTCGTCAAGAACCGGTGGCCGGGCACCCCCGACTGGGTCGGCTCGGCGCACGTGCCCCGGGAGAGCGGCGGCGAGGCCGAGGTGCCGGTGTGCAACGACCGGGCCGCCCTGGTGTGGCTGTGCGGGCAGGACGCCTTCCCGCTGCACATCTGGATGAGCCGGGCCGACCGCCCGCGGGTGCCCGACCGGATCGTGTTCGACCTGGACCCGTCGAAGGCCGGGGACTTCGCCGGGGTCCGCTCCGCCGCGCGGGACGTGCGCGCACAGGTGGAGGAGCTGGGGCTGGCGGCGTTCGTGATGACCACGGGGTCGCGGGGGCTGCACGTGGTCTGCCCGATCCTGCGCCGGTCCGACTGCGACGACGTCAAGGCGTTCGCGCGCGCGGTGGCCGAGCGGGTGGCCGGGCGGCGGCCCGGGGAGCTGACCACCGCCGTGCGCAAGGACAAGCGCCGGGGGCGGGTGTTCATCGACTACCTGCGCAACGGGTACGCCCAGCTGGCGGTCGCCCCGTACTCGGTGCGGGCCCGCCCCGGCGCGCCGGTGGCCGCACCGGTGGACTGGGACGAGCTGGACGGGCTGGACGCGGCCGACCGGTGGACGGTGCGCACCTTCGCCGAGCGGGACGGCGCGGACCCGTGGAAGGGGTTCGCCCGGCACGCCCGTTCACCGGAGGCCGCGATGTCACGGCTGGAGAAGGCGCGGGACGCCTGAAGGGGCGGCTCCCGGAAGGCCTCAGCCCTCTCCCGCGCTGGGGACGGCGCCCTCGGCGATGTCGCGCAGCGCGGCCACGTGCCGCTCGAACGCGGACCGTCCGCCCGAGGTCAGCCGGAGCACGGTGCGGGGCCGTCGGCCCGCCCAGGTCTTGCGCACGTCCACATGGCCGGCCTTCTCCAGGGTGGCGACCTGTTTGGACAGCGCCGAATCGGTGATCTCCACGGTGTCGCGCACCGCCTTGAAGTCGGCCTCCTCCACCGCGGCAAGCGCGGCGACGATGGAGAACCGGACCGGGGCGTGGATGACATCGTCCAGGCGGGCGCGGGGGTGTTCGGTCACCGGTCGCCCCGGGAGGTGCGCAGGACCCAGACCGCGGCGGCGGCGAAGGGCAGGGCGGTGGCGACCGACATGGGGACCCACCACGCGGGCTCGGCCTTGAACAGGAGCATGCCGATCAGGATGGTGGCCGTGTACAGCACGCCCCAGGAGCCCATGACCAGGTTGTGCACCAGGGTGAACCAGGGGGCGGTGACCGGGCGCACCGCCGTGTAGGAGACCAGGGCGACGACGGCGGCGCCCATCACCGCCATGACCGGGATCAGCATGTCCACGGACGCGCTGAGTCCGAGGGTCAGGGTGCAGGCGGGGATGACGGTGCCGAACACGGCGCAGTAGACGGCGTACCACGACGACTTGCGGCGCATCCGGCCGGCGGCCTCATCGGCGGCGGCGAGCGAGGCGGCCGCCTGCTCCCGGCCGGGGTGTGCGTCGTCCATGGGGGGTACCTCCGGTGTCCTCTCCCGGTACGAGGTCAGGATTCCACCATGGCAAGTACTTTCCGGATTGGCAAGTACTTGTTCATTCGGAAACCCACGGGTCCGCCGCCGCCAGCAGGGCCTCCACCGCCTCCGCCGGGGTCGCCGCCGCGGCGTCGGGCCCGGTGAAGGCCGCGGGGAAGTGCCACTCCAGATGGGACGACCACGCCGCGGCCAGCCCCGCCGCCTTCGCCCCGTGCACGTCCCAGCCGTGCGCCGTCACCACCGCGGTGGCCGCCGGATCGGCCCCGCACGCCCGGGCCGCCGCCCGGTAGGGGGCGGCCGCCGGCTTCCAGGCGCCGGTCGGCCCGGCCTCCACCACCGCGTCCACCAGCCCCGCGCACCCGGCGCGCTCCAGCAGCGCCCGCACGGTGCCGGCGTCGGCGTTGTCCAGCACCGCCACCCGTGCCCCGCTCGCCCGCGCCGCGCGCAGCGCCCCGGCCGCGTCCGGGCGCGGCTCCAGCGCGGCCAGGGCGTCCACCACCCCGGCCGCGGCCGCGCCGGCCACCTGGTGCCCGGTGATGTCGGCGAGCGCGCCCAGGGCCAGCGGGCGGAAGGGCGCCGGGCCGCCCGCTGCGGCCAGCGCGAAGCCGTCCCGGAGCAGGTGGTCCCACCACCGCCGCATCAGCACCCGGGGCACGCCCGCCTCGCGCAGGCGCCATTCCAGCGGTTCCAGGGGGACGAGGGTGTCCATCAGGTCGAACGCGAACGCGGCGGGCCGGGGGAGGGACATGGCGCTCCTCGGGGGTCAGTCGTGGGCCGCACCCTCCTCGGCGCGGTCCTCCCCCCGGTCCCTACCCGGTGCCACCGGCTCCGGCTTGCAGTCGAAGCAGGTGACCACGAAGACCTCGTCGCCGGCGACCCGCCCCACGAAGCGCCCGGGCAGGCCGTCGTCCCCGGCCTCCCGCCCGGTCACGGCCGCATACCCGATCCGGCCCGAGACCTCGGCCTGCTCCTCGTCGCGGGTGATGCCGGTGCACACCACCCGCATCACCTCCTCGGAGTCCGAGCCCTCCGGGGCCGAGCACTCCAGGCGCCCGGCGATGGGGTGCCCCTTGCGGGAGAACGCCTCCTCGGCCTGCGGGCGCAGCATCGACGCCGACAGCCCGCTCGCGGCGGCCCGGGCCGTGTCCAGCTCCTCGTCGGCACCGCACCCGGCCGCCGCGCCGAGGACGGCCACGGCGGCGGCGAAGGCGGCCGCGAGCGGGCGGGGGCGGCGGGGCCGCATCTGCACAGGGTCCACTCCCTAACCTCCTGTGACGGGGCGTGCAGCCACTATCACGCACACCGCGCGCGTGCTCACCGTCCGCCACGGAGGGTCCGCCGCAAGAGAGGGCAATAAGTACGGAACGATCCGGCAAAGTCCCGGGCGGAGGGCGGCCGGGGGTTTAACTCCGTGCAGGGCAGCAACGAACCGGGGCAAAGGACCCTGCAGGGAAGGGGCGCCGCGATGACACCCCCGCGCATCGGCGAGCACGTCCACGACGTCGAGGAGGCCGACCCCGCCGGGCGCTGCCGCCCGGCCGCGGTCATCGCGGTGGCGGGCTCCGGCACCGCCGGCCGGCCGCTGCTCGACCTGCTCGTCCTCGACTACCACCTGGTCCACCGCTACCGGGTGGACCACGACCCCACCGGCCACGCGGGCACGTGGCACCCGCTCTGCCCCTGACCCGTGACCCGGCCGCCCGCGCCCCGGTGCCGATCCCGCACCCCGGGGCGGGGCGGGGCCGCGGGAACGTCGGGCGCGGACCCGCCCCGCGCACCGACCCGCACACCGCCGCGGTGCCCGGGTTGCCGACGCGGCCCGGGCTGATAAGGATGTGTCCTCCGGAGCGGCCGCAGGGGAGGCGGCCGCAATGACGGGGAGGGACGCCACCGTGGGGGAGGAACGGCTCGACACCGCACTGCCTGCCGGCGCGGACCCGCAGCGCCATGCGCGCCTGCTGCGGCGGGGGCACGAGGCGG